>JBGPJS010000147.1:0-8545 GCA_041485505.1 Gemmatimonadota bacterium
CCGGGGCCTCAAGGTGCTGCTAACGCTACCCGTTAGTGGTAGCAGGTCTTCATGGTCGTCCAGCGCTGGACCACGATACGCTCGGCCGGGTCGGCGGGGGACCGCACCGACGCGCTGACCACCTCGAGCTTCACCGGAGACCCTTCATGATCATCCTCGGGTCCCGTCCTCGGCTCCCTCTCGCAGAAATCGGAGCCGCCGGTGAAGCCCTCCGGATTGGCATTCCACTTCTCGGAAACGACTTCCCAGACCGTCCGCCATCCCTTGATCCACTGGTAGGCCTCGACCTGTTCTTGCTGCAGATCCCAATAGTGAGAGGCGGCGCTCGGCAGCTTGCGGGCATAGGTGAAACGGAGCTTCACCCAGCAGGTCTGATCGTCATCCGTCGAGGGCCTGGAACAGTCGGCGGCCGGTGTGGTCTCGACGATGTCATCGCCCCGCTGCACGTACACGGCCCGGTCGATGATCCGCTGGACCGGCATCAACATGCGGGCCTGGTCCCGGCGCAGGGCGGCGATGACTCGGTGTGAGATGTACTCGGCGGGTGATCCGGCTGGCGCGACCCCCTTCGGCGCGAGGTCCCCACGGCCCGCGTGATGCAGCATGAGGACGTAGCGGGCTTCAAGGAAGCCCGCGACGTCCCGCTCGACATCGTCCCTGTCTTGGCCCCGGAGTGCGAAGTCCCCGAGGTTGGCCATCTGCTCGACCAGAGCGCCGTATGCCTCCCCGGCCCAACTCGAATCCTCGGTCAGGTCGCCCACCCGCTCCCAAGCCTCTCCCGGGGTGAGCCCGCTGACGCGAGCAAGGTTGTATCGCTTGAGCAGTCCCACCACCTCATTCTCTTCCGCCACTGCTTCGGTGTAGGCATCCAGGTTCCTGATCAACCATCCCCGATCGCCCGAACGCGTCATCCCCTCGTAATCGACCGAGGAGAGCACCCCATCGCCTTGGTAGAGCCGGCCCAGCGCCCGGACTCTCCCCCAGGCCTGCACGTCGCCCCTGGCCATGAGCGCCACGATGGGTTCGGACGTGTCACTGGTGATGAGGGCAGCGGACTGGTGAAAGAAGAGCAGTCCATCGCGAACCGAGGGATCCTCCGACGCTGCGTCTTCGAGGGCCTGGCGGACCCGGTCCCCCACCTCGCCATCGAACTCCCGCTGCTGGAGAAGATCCTGGATCGCGACGTCAAGGTCGGGATCAAGGGTCTGCGCCTGCACCCAGGGCGGCGCGACCGCCATCGCGAGAACGAGGCAGAGAATGGAAACAGGACGCACCTGACACCTCGCGGCAGTCGGAGACAGGGGAGACTCCCTGTAACGACTTATCGGCGAGACCTGACGTCGAGTTGAGTCCGGAGGCGAGGGTCGTAACAGGGGAACCGGAAACAGATCCCGCGCTGTGCTCGGGCTGAGGCGACGGAGAGCTCAATGCAGGCGAGCGACCCATTCTTCCAGCCAACGCCCGGTGCGGGAGATCACCGCCGAGCTGTCGCTGCCCAGGAAGTCGAGATCGGCATGACCTAGCCGGGGATCGGCGTAGGTGCCCCGCCGTCGGGCCGCCGACCGAGCCTCAAGAAGGGCCTGGAGGCTTCGCCGGGTGCCGATCCACAACAGGCCGTCCGAGGCCCGGACCCCGATTCGGAGGGGGAGCCCGAAGCTGTCGGGAGCCAGGTAGATCCGGGACAGCAGCGGAATGAGTGAAGTGTCGGTGGAGAACGAGAGCAGTGTGAGATAGCGGATCTTGAGTCCGGGATCGCTCTCGGCCAGAAATCTCGCGGCGATCGTATCCGCGGCACCCCCGCCGAGACGTCCCAGGACCCAGGCATCGCTCAGGTCGTAGTCGCCCGAAGGGATCCGAGTCAGGAGATCCCGTAGAATCCCCGCGTCTCCTCTCGTGGCGCGGGCACGCTCCAGCTCGATCGCATGGAGCGCGGGGAGCAGATCGGCGGGGTCCCGGGTGGGAGGAAGTCGGAGCGTCTCGGCCTCGATGCGTTTCCGCAGCTTTACCGCGCTGTCGACGCTTCCCGGGTCAGCCAGTTCGGCAATCCGGGTCAGGGCGATCAACCCGTGGTCCCAGTCGCTCGCACCCTTGAACGCCGAGTGGACTCGCTTCCAGAGTACCCGGGCACTCTTCTCACCCAGAATCTTCGCGACCGAGTCGGCCTCCGCGGTGCCCTCTCGCAAGGCCTCGTGCAATTCGGAATAGTTCGCGCGAGTGGAGTCGCCCAGGCGGATCTGGATCTGGGCCCGCAGCGGACTTCCGAGGAGAGTCAGGAGAAAGCAGCCGCGGAGGCTGGTCCCGAGCGCGCGCGCCGGAAACGCGGATGAACCCAGAAATATCTGAAGCATCAGAGGAACTCGAGAAAAGGTGGCCGCACTATCGACCCACCACCCCGGAAAGGGTCGGGGGAGGGGTCACGCGCATGGCGGCAAGCCAGACGATGGTCGCGACCAGCATCGCGGCCGCCGAGGTCCACAGCGCCGTTCCCGCACCGGCATACTGGTACAACGCGCCAAATCCCGCAGCGGCCGGCAACGCGGCCAGTCCGGTCACTCCGTGGTAGGCTCCGAAGCCCCGTCCAGTCCGGACCGGGGCCAGACGAGCCACCAGCGCCCGCTCCGCCGACTCCGTGAGCCCCGCCACGAGACCCAGTGCGAGAAAACAGACAACAGCGGCGGTCTCCGATATTTCACCGCCGAGGATGAAGGCCCCCGACGCGAACAGCAGGCTGCCCGCGGCCACGGTTCCCCGTTGACCCAGCCGATCGCTGATCCAGCCACCGGGATAGGATGAGAGGGTCCGCACCACATGAAGCCCAGCCCAGACCAGGGGAATCAGCGGAATCGCGACACCCAGATGCTGGAGGCGGAGCAGGAGCAGGGTCTCGGGCAGTCGAAAGAGAACCAGCGCCGCGAGCGCGAGCACTGGGGCCCAGAAGACCCGGCCGGTGGCGTCCAGGGGCTGAGGACTGGGGACTGAGGACTGAGGGCGCCCGGGGACCGGTGGCCGCTCTCTCAGCACGATAAGCAATACCACGAACGCCACGACGCCCGGCACCGCGCTCCACGCCAGGACGCTCCGCACCGGGTCCGATTGCCGCAGCAGATACCACGCGGCCAGCGAGCCCAGCACCGCCCCGAAATGGTCCATTCCCCGCTCCAGCCCGAAGGCCCGACCCCGGATCTCCGGGGCGCTGACCTCCGCGATGAGCGCGTCCCGGGGCGGGGTGCGGAGTCCCTTGCCGACGCGGTCGAGCACCCGGAAGCCGACCACCTGCCACGCCGCCCCCGCGAAGCTCATCAGCGGACGGATCAGAATTGCCGAGAGGTAGCCGAAAAGGATCAGCGGTCTTCGCCACCCGCGCCGGTCCGCCAGGTTACCGCTCAGCCACTTGGTCACCGCCGCCGTAAGGTCCGCGGCGCCGTCCAGCGCACCCAATATGGTGGCGCTTCCGCCCAACGTCACCGTGATGAACGCCGGGAGGAGCGGATAGACCATCTCGCTCGCGAAATCGTTGAACAGGGAGACGAGGGCGAGGCCGATGACGGATTGGGGGATTTTGGGATTGGGGGATTGGGGGATTGGTCGATCGGCCGGCGGCGCACTTGTTGGCTGTATCACAGCATTCTCCGTCGAGGAGCCGACTCAATTCTTCAATCCCACAATCCCACAATCCCACAATCCCACAATCCCACAATCCCACAATCCCACAATCCCACAATCCCACAATCCCACAATCCCACAATCCCCCAATCCCTCACTCGTCAATCCCCAGCCCCATCCCCCAGCGGATCAGCGCCACCGGCAGCCCACCATAGGTCAGAAAATCATCGTGAAAGCGGCGCAACGAGAAATCGGCACCGGCCCGCTCGCGGTAGGCATCACGGAGCTGCAGGATCTCGCGCCGGCCCACGGCGTAGCAGAGCTGATAGGTCGGCCGAGCGCAATATCGGCTCACCTCGGCCCGAGCCTTGTCGCGGTCCAGGGCCAGGTGGTCCACCAGGAAATCCGTGGCTTCGAGAGGGGTCATGCCGCGGGTGTGGAGTCCGATATCGAGCACGATCCGCACCGCCCGCCAGAGGAGGTGCAGTCGCTGAAAGAGTCGTTCCTCCGGCGTGGTATAAAATCCTTCCTCCGCCATCATCTCTTCGCAATAGAGCGCCCACCCCTCCACCGTTACTGGGGTCCAGGTGACCCGCCGGACTTGGGAACCCAGGGCCTGCGCGCTGAGGATCTGCAGATGGTGCCCGGGATACCCCTCGTGCAGCGCGGTGGCCGGCAGCTCGTAGGCGGAGGTGCCCCCGCTGGAGGCTGACCCACCGGAGGCTCGCGACTCCGTGACGTAGAAGACCCCGGTCCGCTCGCCGGAAAACGGGCCGGGTGCCTCATAGGCTGCAAACGGAATCAACGGCCGCAGGAAGGAGGGCGTCGGGACGACGTCGAGCGGTCCCGCCGGCATGGCGACGAGGCCCCGCCCCTCGACGAATGTCCGAGCCCGGTCCATGGCGCCTCGGAAGGCGCCCACCAGGTCTTCGGGCGGAGGGTTCCGTTCGCGCAACCGCTCGACCAGTCTCCGCCAGGGAAGGCCCGGATCGATAGTGCGCGCAAGGGCCGCCATTTCAGCCTCGACCTCGTCCACCAGGTGCAGGCCGTAGCGATACAACTCCGGCGCCCCGGCCATGAGCGCATGTTCGTGATGGAGGCGCCGGTTGAACTGCTCCTCCCCGATCGCGAAGGAAAGATCATCGGGGTGCGCCCGCAGTTCGGTCTTGAGCGCAATCCGGAATTGGGTCAGGCCCGCCTCGGCCGCCCCCCCGGCGGCCTCGAGTGCGTCCTGCAGGTCCGGGGCCTCGCGGCCGCACACCGCGGCCGCTTCCGTGAACAGCCCCTGGCCCCCCTGAGCCATGGACTCCGCGGTGTCGAGGAAGACCTGCGGCGGGTCTTTGAGCGATTCCCGCGCCGCGGCGAGAAAATCCCGAGCACCCTTGAGGCGTTCGAGGACGGCGCGAGCCAGCTCCTCTGCGGCAGTATCCCGCCGCCGGAGCAAGGTGTGGATCGACCGGAAAAGGTGAGACAGCCAGAAACAGGGATTGTGAACCTGGGGCCGTTCCTTCTCGAATCGGAAAATCGTGACCCGAACCTCGTCGAGGAACGCGGTCCGGTCGATCTCTTCCTGCACGTCTTCCACCTCGAGGACCTCGGCGGCGCCGGCGATGGACCGAAAGGCCGCCAGGTGGGCCCGCATCGCTTCGGCGTCGAACACCCCGAGGCGGTGATCCTCGGACTGGATCCCGGCCGCGCTCGCCGCCGAGGGGTCGAAGTTCCAGCGGAGATCGAGGTAGGAGCGGTACAACTCCTCAGTGGCGGACATTGGCCGGGTTTCCGCTCGGGCCTGCCGCCTCGACCAGGCGATGACACTCCTCGTCGGCCAAGGTGTGTCCCGATTGCTTGGCCGCCTGGAAGAGCGCGTTGGCGACCCGCTCGTCCTCGGCGTCATAGCCGTGTTCCTGCAGCCAATACTTCACGTTGGAGAGCCCCGAGAGCGGCGAGATCTCGATCTTCTGCGATAGCCCGAACTCGGCCGCCGGAACGCTGGAATACACCCGGTCGGCGAGCCAGGTGTCGCCCTTCTTGCGGGCCTTGATGATGGCGGAGGCGTGCACCCCCGTGCCGGTTCGAAAGGCATCGGTGCCGACCACCGGATAGTTGATGGGGATCGGTATCCCTGTCGCCTCGGCGGCCAGTCGGCAGTACTCCGGCAACCGGGAGACATCGTGCCGGTGAGTACCGAGAAGTTTGAGATTGACGATGAGGATATCCATTTCGGCGTTGCCCACCCGCTCGCCGAGCCCGAGCGCGGTCGCGTGCACCCGGTGCACGCCGGCCTCGATGGCGGCCAGACAGTTCGCGACCCCAAGCCCCCGATCGCGGTGGCCGTGCCAGTCGATTTTCACGTCCTCACCCGATGGCGCGACGATTTCTTCGCGAACGAACTGGACCAGGCGGCGCACTCCCGGCGGGGTGGCGTGACCCGTCGTATCGGCCAGGCAGATCCGGCGGGCGCCCCACCGGATCGCATTGGAGTAGAGTGCCTTCAAGGTCTCGGGGCGAGCGCGGGTGGTGTCTTCGGTCACGTACATCACCGGCAGCCCTTGCTTCACCGCGAAGGTGACCGCCTCCTCCGAGACCCTCAGCATCCGGTCCAGGGTCCAGTCCTCGGCGTACTGACGGATGGCCGACGAACCGATGAAGGTCGCGGCCTCGATCGCGATACCCACTTCCTGGGAAATGGCCGCGATCGGCTCGACGTCCTTCACCACGGTGCGCGCGGCGCAGTTGGGCAGGATGGGCAGTTTGGCGCTGACGATCTCCCGTGCCAGCGTCCGCACCTGCTCCACCGCGCGGGGGCCGGCGCCGGGAAGCCCGAGGTCCGCCGCCACGATACCGAGGTCCGCCATCAGGTGCAGCAGCCGAACCTTGGCCTCCATCGGCGGGTCGGTCACCGAGGGAGATTGCAGGCCGTCACGCAGCGTTTCGTCGTTCAGATCGACGTGCGCGCTGGTGTAATCGAAGGCATCGCCGAGGCGATTCCAGTCGTGGATGAGGTCAGCTTCGTTCATGGGGTGTAGTGTGGTGGATGGGGGGCAGAGGGTCAAGGGAATGTGGATTGAGGGATTGAGGGATTGAGGGATTGACGGATTGTGGGATTGTGGGATTGTGGGATTGGGGATGGGCCTCGATCTTCCTTTGAGTCAATCCCCCAATCCCAGAATCCCACAATCCCTCAATCACATGCGCTCTCCCCTCGATCTCGACCAGGCCACCATGCAGCGCCTCGGACGCCTGGTGGCCGATCACGTCGCCGCCCACCTGGCCAGCCTCCGGGAGCAGCCCACCCAGCGGCTGCTCAGCCGCCACGAAGCCGACCACCGGATTGCGGGTCCCCCACCCAGGCGGGGAACCGATTTCGAGACTCTCCTCGGCTGGCTTGAACGCGAGGTCTTCCCCTTCCACACCCGTGAACCCCATCCGGGATTCATGGCCTACGTGCAGAGCTGTTCCAGCTTTCCGGCGGTACTCGGCGACTGGCTGGCCACCGGCTACAACTTCTTCGCGGGGGTCTGGTCGGTGGCACCGGGTCCCAACGCGATCGAACTCACCGTGATCGAGTGGTTCCGGACCTGGCTCGGCATGCCGGCGGGCACCGGCGGCCTGCTTACCACCGGCGGATCCGCCGCTACGCTCACGGCGGTCATCGCCGCGCGGCACGCGGCCGTGGGTGAGGATCCTTCGCGACTGGCCCGTTGCGTGCTCTACGCCTCGGCCCAGGCCCATTCTTCGGTCACCCGGGCCGGCTGGATCGCCGGACTCTCCCGGGAACACGTCCGCACCATACCGGTCGATGCCGAATTCCGGATCCGGATCCATGCCCTGGCCGCGCTGATCGAGGAGGACCGCGACCGGGGGCTGCTTCCCATGATGGCTGTCGCCAGCGCCGGGACCACCAACACCGGGGCCGTCGACTCCCTGCATCTGATGGCGGACCTGTGCGCGCGAGAGGGCGTCTGGCTCCATGTGGACGCAGCGTACGGCGGGTTTGCGGTGCTCACCGATCGGGGGCGCACGCTGCTGGAGGGGATCGGCCGAGCCGACAGCATCACCCTGGACCCTCACAAATGGCTCTACGTTCCCTTCGAGTGCGGCTGTCTCCTGGCCCGGGAGCCGGCCCGGCTCAAGGACACCTTTCACATCATCCCCGACTATCTCAGGGACATCGAGGCCCGAGGGGACGAGATCAACTTCGCCGACTACGGCGAACAGCTCACCCGCTACGCCCGGGCGCTCAAGGTGTGGCTGATGGTGAACTATTTCGGGACCGACGCCATCGCCGAGGCGATTCAGGAGGCCATGGCGCGGGCGGAGCATGCCGAGCGGCTGATCCGGGAGAATGAAGCGCTGGAGATCCTGGCGCCCGCCAGTCTCGGTATCGTCTGCTTCCGGGCCCATCCGAAAGGGCTGAACGATCCGGCGGCGCTCGATGCATTGAACGAGCGGATCAACCAGCGGGTCAACGCCGGCGCCCGCTATTTCATCTCGTCGACCCGGCTCCGGGGTGCCTTCTCGCTGCGAATCTGTACGCCGGGGTTTCGGACGACGCGGGAGGATGTGGAAGGGCTGATTGGAGAGATTTGCCAGACCGCACGCCTGGAATCCGAAGCGCATTCGTAGGGGCGACCCTCCGGGTCGCCCTTCCTGTCGCGATCTTTCCTTGTGCCGTGGTCGCTACCGGATCCAATGCCCGACCCACGAAGGGCGACCCAGAGGGTCGCCCCTACGATTACCCCACCACAATCTCGCTGTCATCGCCCACCGTCGCACTCCCTCTTAACCCTTCGACCAGCACCCGATCGCCCAGCATCGAATGCTTCAAGTGCACCCTCGACAGCTTCGAGTCCTTCCCCACCACCGTGTGCGCCAGGTGGCTGTCCACCACCCGGGTCCCGTTCTCCAGGGTCACGTTGGGCCCGATGGTGCTCCGCTCGAC
>JBGPJS010000148.1:0-8528 GCA_041485505.1 Gemmatimonadota bacterium
CGGCCTTCAATTCCAATTCGTCGAGCGCGGGCATGGGGGAGGAGTCGGGATTCAGGATTCAGGATTCAGGGGTCAGGAGTCGGGATTCAGGGTTCGGGTTTGGACCCGGGGCTCCGGTTGAATCGGCTACAGCCAGGTACCTGACTCGCGACTCCGGAATCCTGAATCCCGACTGCTGAATCCTCAACGAAGAATCGCCTGCAAGACCGCCTCGGTTTCACTGAGGTTCTGGAACACCGCGTAGGCGCCGGCGTTGGCCAGATCCTGCACGGTGTACGATCCGGTAGCCACAGCGACGGCGCGGGCCGCGATCTCGCGCCCACAGGTCACGTCGGCAGGGGTATCGCCGATAATGACCACCTCGTCACCCCCAGGTACCCGGCCGAACAGCGGCTCCGCCCGCCGGGCGGCGATGGCGGGCAGGCGCGCGCGCTGCGCCGAGTCGGATCCGTAGGCGCCGATCGCGAAGCGGGTGGGATCGATCCTGGCGGCGCGGAGCTTGAGCGCCGCGCCGTCGGCGATGTTCCCCGTCAGCAACCCCAACACCACGTCGGCATTAGCCTCCAGCACCTCAAGGAGCCCATGGATACCAGGCATGACGGTGGCGCGGGAGCGCTCCTCCCGCAGCTCGGCCTCGAGCAGCCCAGTGTAGCGCCGGCAGAGCGCGGCCACCCGGTCGGGGTTGGTCGGATCGGCGTGCCCCGCGGCCGTGAGCATCTCCATGACAATCTGGGGATCGGTCTTTCCGTCGAACCGGATTCCGTGGAAGGCTTCAGGATCTTCGACTTCCGAGGCGAGTGCCGCCACAATCGCGCGCCGCCCCGCCCCGGAAGTGAGCAGGATGGTACCGTCGATATCGAAGAGAACGAGCTTGCGTTTCATTCGGGGCGGCCAGCGCTCAGCTGTCCGCCGTCAGCGACTCGCCGCACGGCCACCAGGCGCTCCCGCAGGAAACTAGCCCGGGTGCCGGGTACCCAGGGTTCCACCACGAACCCGCCGCACCGAAGGGTGGAGTGAATCAGCGTCTCCTCCGGGCCCGCAAAGGCGACATGCGTGACCCGGTCGCCGCCCTCCCTGAAGAACAGCAGATCGCCCGGTGCCGCCCGAGCGGGGTCCACGGGGGCACCGACTTCCACCTGCTGAGAGGCATCGCGAGGGAGCGCCACACCACGCGCCGCGAAGGTGGTCTGCACCAGCCCGGAACAGTCCACACCCCACGCGGTGACGCCGCCCCACTGGTAGGGAGTGCCGGAGAAAATGTCGGTGGCCCAGCGTTCGGGCGAGAGTCTCCGGGCGCCGCGGAAGGCGACCTCCTCAGGCAGGACCCGGCCTGCCGTGATGCGGCCACGGCGACCTTCGGGCAGGATCACGTCCTCACCGTCCACCCGCACCCGGGCCCGCACCGGCAGGTGCACCTGGGTACCGCCGACCTCGGCCACGGCGCCATCGCTCCATCCGGTGGCCCCTTCCCGCCAGCGGATCGCTTCCTCGGTTCGGGTGGCCACGACGTATCCCCGGTGGACCCATCCTTCATACCCATCGAACACGCAGCGCACTCGGCACCAGTCGCCCACGGTGTCGACCACGAGTGCCGTCTCGCCGAGCACAAGCTGGGTCACCTGCTCGCTCTGGAGACTCGGCTCCCGGGACACCGGGGCGACCCCGGCGCGGACGATCAGTGCCTGCATGAGTCGGGGACTAGCTGGCCTCGGCCGGTTTCGTCCCGCCGCCACTCTTGACCTGGCAGGCCTGGCACAGCGTGACTCCGCGGAAGGAGCAGATGATGCAGATGAATGTCCCGCAACCCTGGCAGGGATACCCCTCGGACGCCCGCTCCTCGCGCCCGCAGGCGCGGCAGGCCATGGCGTCATGTTCTTTGAGCTCAGTCATCGGGATGGCTCCCTTCCTAGTGAGCAGGGAGCAGTGAGCGGGCCCCACCCCACCTCCCGTTCATTGCTTCCTGCTTCCTACCTCCTGCTGACTGCTTACTGCTCACAGCAAAATCGCATACCGCTTGATTTTGTTGATCAGCGTCGCACGGGAAATGCCCAGCTCGTGGGCCGCGCGGGTCCGGTTCCCGTTGTGATGCCGCAGAGTGCGTTCGATGTGCTGGCGCTCGAGCTCATCCAGGGTCTGCGGAGTGTGGCGGCGATCCCCGACTCCAGGCCGGGCCCGGAACTCGCCGGGAAGATGCTCGACGTTCAGAAATGGCTGGCCCCGGGCCAGAATCAAGCCGCGCTCCAGCACGTTACGCATCTCCCGGATGTTGCCGGGCCAGGGGTAAGTCAGCAGCCGTTCCAGGGCTTCCTGCCCGATCGACGCGGGCCCACCCGTCATATCGCTCTGGAGTTCGTTGTACAGATGAAGCAGGACCGAAAGCCGATCCTCTCGGACGCGTTCCCGCATCGGTGGCAGCACGATGGGCATGACGCTGAGGCGGTAGTAGAGATCCTCCCTGAAGTTGCCGGACTCGACCTCGGCGGCGAGGTCATGGCTGGTGGAGGCCACCAGCCGGATGTCCACCGGGATATCCCGGGTCCCGCCCACCCGGCGGAAGGCCTTGGTCTCCAGCACCTTGAGCAACCGAGGTTGGAGTTCGGCGGGGAGTCCGCCGATCTCCTGCAGAAAGACGGTGCCACCGTTGGCCAGTTCGAGAATACCCTGTTTCCGTACCACGGCGTCCCCGGCGCCGCCGCTCTCCTGACCGAACAGCTCGGCATCGAGCGCGGCGGATGCTGTCCCCTTGCAGTTGAGCTGGACGAAGGGCGCCCGGGAGCGGGGGCTCAACTTGTGGATCAGGGAGGCGACCCAGGACTTGCCGACGCCGGTCTCCCCCCGCAACAGCACGCTGGTGCGATCGCTCTGAGCCAAGAGGCCGAGCTGGCGGGCCAGGTCCTTCATGGCGGCAGATTGCCCCAAGTGATCGAGTCCCTCGCCGGGGACCGACTGCAGCAGCAGCAGTTCGTTCAGACGACGCAGCCGGACCTTGTCGGCGACCCGGCCCACCGCCGCAACCAGATGGGCCATGTCGATCGGCTTGACCAGGAAATTCTCCGCGCCCATTTGCATGGCGTTCACGGCGGTTTCGACATCTCCCAGCCCGGTCAGCAGAATCACCGCCGCGTTCCGTTCCCTGAGGCGGACCAGCACCTCGAGCCCGTCCATGCCGGGGAGTCGCAGATCTACCACGACCACCTCGGGATGCAGGCGGTCATAGGTAGAGAGGCCGGCCTCCCCGGTCAGTTCCCGGGAGACCTCGTAGCCCAGCTGCTCGAAGTAGCCCCCGATCGAGCGGAGCACGTCGGCATCGTCATCGATGATGAGAACGGAATCAGCCATCGGTCACCCGGGTTCCGCGACTGGTTCGCCGCGGCAGTTCGAACCAGAAACGGGCCCCCCCTTCGGCGCGGTTCTGCACCTGGATGTCACCTCCGTGGGCCCGGATGATACCGTGCGAGATCGAGAGGCCCAAGCCGGTCCCCTCCCCCACCCCTTTGGTGGTAAAAAAGGGTTCGAAGATCCGCTGGATGACCTCGGGTGCGATTCCCGGACCGCAGTCCGATACCTCGCACCCCACCACCTCCTCGTTGCCATAGGTCCGCACCGTCCCCACCCGGCGCCGGCCCTCGCGCATGGCCTGGCTGGCGTTGGTGACCAGGTTCGTGATCACCTGTCGCACCTGTTCGGAGTCCGCGTTGACCAGCGGCAGGTCGGGCGCGAGGGCAAGGTCCCAACGGACTCCTTCCTCGTGACAGGTGGGGCAGGACTCCAGCGCCTCGCGCACTACCATGTTTAGATCGGTTTGCTCCCGGCGCAGGGGTCGCTGCCGGGCAAAGGTGAGCAGGTCGCTCACGATCCGTGCCGCCCGCACCGCCTCGCGCCGAATGGTCTGGGAAATCCGGGCCGACTCCTCATCGGTGCCGGGATCGAGGGCCAGCGCCTGGGCCAATGCCGCGATCCCCGCGAGGGGATTGTTGAGCTCGTGGGCCACGCCGGAGACGAGGGCGCCCAGCGCCGCCATCTTTTCGGAGTGAGTCAGGCGCTCCCGGAGCTGCATCTCCTCGGTGACGTCACGCGCGATGGCGAGCACCGCGGGGACCCTGCCGGCTTCCTCCACTGGAACCGAGATGGCCGCAGCTTCACGCACCGCGCCGTCGGCCCGCCGGAAGTGAAAGATGAAGTCCCGGGTCTCGCCGCGAAAGCTCGCCCGGAGGTGCCCGCCGACATATTCCGCCTCGGCGGGGAGCAGAAAGTCCCGGACTCCCCGACCAGGTTCCCGACCGGCCAGCCCCACCATGTCGACTGCGGCCCGGTTGACCGACTGAAAGCGGTGCTCGGCGTCGATGGTGAAAATGGCGAGCGGCGCGGCCGCAAAGAGGGCGCGGAAGCGCGCCTCCGAGCGGCGGAGCGCCTCCTCGGCCTCGCGTTCCTGGGTGACATCACGGGCAATAATCACCGTGCCGGTGCGCTTGCCTCCCTCGTCCAGCGGTGCGCTGGAGACCGCCAGCCGGCGGGCTCCGTCATCCCGGCGCATCAGCGATTCATGGCGGCGCGGGGCCCCTTCATCTTGTGGCTGAACCGGGATGACCGCCGCTCCCTCAGGCGGGAGGAGACTGGAGATGGGCGTGCCGAGGAGCCCCCAGAGCGGCCGGGCGAACAGGGTCACCGCCGCGTCGTTGGCGAAGGATACCTTGCCATCGAGCCCGGCGATGAGAATCGCGTCGTGCGCGGTCTGAACCACCCGGCTGAAGCGTTCCTCCAGGCGGACCAGCTCGGTCAGGTCGTCCACGGCGACCACCAGACCTCCCTCCGGGCGTGGCGTAGCCGTGAGCACCAGGTGGCGGCCGTCGCGGCTGTCGAGCTGGGTGCTGATCCGGGCGTTGGTGGCGAGCGCTTCAAGCAAGGGGTCGCGACCCGCCTGGGGCCAGGCGGCAAAGAGGGTCTGGATCTCGACCCCTGGAAGCGCGGTTACCGGTACCTGGGCCAGCTCGGCGATGAAGCGGTTGCCCCGCGTGATCAGTCCGGTGCTCTCCGTGATCGCGAGGCCGCTGCCGATCGAGTCGAACGCCGACTGCCATTCCCGCTTGATCCGGCTCACTTGCTCCAGCAGCCGGCTCTTGCCAATGGCCAGCGCGGCCTGGTCCGCGAAGGCGATTGCCAAGCGGCGTTCATCCTCGGAATAGGCCCGGGGCGCGTCGTGGTAGAACGTCAGCGCCCCCATGGATTCTCCGCCGAACACCAGGGGCAGCGATGCCACCGCGAGGAATCCCTCGACCTCGGCGTCCTCCCGCAACGGATACTCGGGCTCAGTACGGACGTCATTGATGAAATGAGGTTCCCCTTTCACGGTCGACCGCACTGCCGGAAGCTCCTGGAACCGCCGGCTCACGCTGCCTACATACCGTGCTGACAAACCGAGGGATACGACGCACTCGAACCGGCCACGCTTGCGCTCGTAGAGGTAGACCGCCGCCCGCTCGGCACCGAAGACCCGCATCCCCTCCGCCGCGAGGTACTGCATGGTCCGCTGAGCGTCCTCCACTCCGGTGAGCGCGTGGGCCACCCGGCCCAAGGCATCGATCTGGTCCAGCCGGCGTTTCAGCTGGGCCTCGAGGTCCGGGGCGGGAGCCGCGTCGGTCCGTTCGGCGGGGACGGTCACGACGAGGTGGACAGGAGTACGTTGATGGCGCCCGGCACCACCCGGGCCGTGAAGGGGGAGTGGCCGCCCGGTTCCCCATCCAGCTGCACCGGCTGAACCGAATCGCACTCGAGGGTGATCTCCTGCCCGCGGGCGTACCAGAGGACGTCGCCGCCGCCGCCGGCGTTTCCCTCTCTCAGGATCGTCCACACCGCCCGGACGCTGGAGGCCAGGCTGTCGGCCCTGACGACCAGGACGTCGAGCATCCCGTCTTCGGGAGAAATCCCGCGTCGGAGCCTCACGTACGGTGGGATGACCTCCGGGCAGTTGGCAACCAGCGCCATGCAACCGCTGGCTTCGAACCGTTGCCCGTCGATGGTGATTCGAAAGGGGATGTTACGAAGTTCGGGCAGGAGGCGGAGGGTCGTGGCTACATACGCGCCCATACCCCACCGCCGTTTCTGTTCGCGTTGGGTTTCTCCCATGACGCGGGCGTCGTAACCAGCGCCGCAGGCCACCGCGAAATAGTGGGCCCCATCGTCCCGCTCGATTCGACCCAGGTCAATCCGCCGAGCCCGTCCCCGGAGGAGGGCTTGCGCGGCCGCGGCCGGCGAAGTCGGAATCCGCAGGTTGCCGGCGAGCAGATTGCCGGTGCCCCCCGGAATGATGCCAAGACTCACGGGGGTGCCGACCAGGGCGGCGGCGGCCTGCATGGTGGTGCCGTCACCGCCGAAGACGACCACCACATCAAGCTCATCCTTCACCGCGGCCTCGGCCATGCGGCGGGCGTCGCCCGACCCGCCGGTCACCACATCCTCGACCGACCACCCTGATCCTCGGAGGGTATCGAGCAGGGCGCGGACCGCACCCTGCGCGGTGCGGGCCGCCGCGGGATTGGTGATCACCAGCGCGCGGGTCACCTCACTGCTCCCGTTCCCAGAGCAGGTCGAAACCGATCTGGTACTTGCTGAACGTGGAGAGCTGCCCCCCCGGCTGGAACGCGGTGCAGGCGTAGGTCGGTTCGAAGCTGCTCTTGAGCCTGAGCTGGCCGTTGAAGCGGTACTCCAACTCCGGGTACAGCCGGGTCTGGTTGGTGCAGAGGTCCGCGTTCACCGTCAGGAAAGTCCGGCGGCCGATCCGCCAGCCGGCGGCGAGTTGGGCGATCTGGGTGACGCTTCCGGCGCCGGTGGTCGGGTCGCCGGCGGACGATTGACCGCCCGGACGGAAGGAGAAGTAGTCGAGCGGCACGCCGAGATCCGAGATCACGGTGCGCTGGATCTCGCTGCTCAGCGCGCTCGAAAGATACGAGACGGCGGTCTGCACGGCTGCCAGCTGATCGGTTCCCTGGGTGGAGGCGCCTGAGGTGTTCAGGCTGAAGGATGGCCTGCCAAACATAAGGTAGGACACCAGCTCGGTTTCTGACAGCGGCGGGCGCTGAGTCCCCTCCAACGTCAGCTTGGGGGTCAGGATGGTCCCGGTGATCTTCGCGATCACGGGGATCTCCTCGTTTCCCTGGGTGGTATGGACGGTGTGCCGGGCCTGGATATCGAGGTCGGCATTCAGGTCCGGGGTGCCGAAGTAACGCACCGTCCCCCGCTCCACCGCGAAGTCGCGAGTCACGAAACCGATCTTGAGCGTGTAGTTGCCCCGGAGCGCGTTCAGGGTGCCGTCGATCCGGTATTCCTGGCGGATCTTGTTGACGGTCACCGTGCCGTCGAGTTGGATATTGGCCTCGCTCGATCGGAGCCAGAACGACTCACCCATCTGGACGTTGAGGTTGCTGATGCGGAGCGAGTCGAGGAAGCGGCTCTGGAACGCGGCCCCGAGCTTCTGGGACTTGATCAGGGAGAGGTCGATGAGCCCCGAATCCGCCGGGTTCTCCAGGTCCACGATCCGCTTGGTGACCAGATCGGCGAAATGGAGCACCCCCGTGTTGGCCGTGAGATTCCCGGTCAACGTCGCGTTGAAGACCGGTCCCTCGAGGGCGACCACCCCGGTGGCGTCCAGCGTCAGCAGGCGACGGACATCGATCGCCCGGAATTCCCGCGCGTCGAATTTGACACCCAGGATGGGGCGGGCCAGCCCCTCCAGCCGGACCCCGCCGCTGAGGGCCAAGCTCCCTCGCCCACTGTCCAGTCGCAGGCTGTCGAGGCTGATCGAGTCTCCCGACATATGGGCCCCACCGTTGATGCGAACGAACCGCACCCCCAGTCCGGGAATCCCCACCGCGCCGTCGGTCACCTTGATGAAGCCGGCGAGCCGCGGGTCCTTCCAGGTCCCCGTGATCTCGGCGTCGGCCGCGAGGCTGCCCCGAACCTGCCGCACCGAGGGCGTGAACGCTTCGAGCATGCCGAGATCGGTGCTGTCCGCCAGGGCGCGGACGCTGATCGCTCCCTCGAGCTGGCGTCGAGCCACCCGCTTGAGCGCCAGGTCGAGGGGCAGCCGGGCCTCCACTCGAAGCGCCTGCTGGCCGGTTTTCCAGAGCAGAAGGTTGGCGTCCAGCAGCCGGTGATCGTAGTTCATCACCGCCTGCACGAAGGGGGCGTTGAATTCGCCGAAGCGGGCATCGGCCAGGGACCCGGTGCCCCGGAGCGTCGGTGCGTCGCCGGTGCCGCCGATCGCCAGGTCGAGCGCCACGCTCCCGGCCACCTCACTAGTGTCCCACTGGAGCAGCCCGTACACGTCGCGCAGATCGAGGCCGAGGACCGCGATGGTCAGGCTGCCCGGAGCGCGGCGCGGCAGGCGGCCCTGGAGATGGACCGAACCGGAACCGTCCTCGGCTTCGATGGCGAGGGGCGTCATGTCGAAGGTGGAATCGCCCAGCGTGATGTCGACGGGACGATCCAGCCGCCAGGGATGCGCGGGCAGATCGGCGGTCAGGCTGTCGACG
>JBGPJS010000149.1:0-8516 GCA_041485505.1 Gemmatimonadota bacterium
CTACTACTACGAAGAGCTGAACCTCAGGCAGATCGCGGAGGTCCTGCACGTCACCGAGTCGCGGGTCTCCCAGATCCGGACCCAGGCCCTCAAGCGGCTGCGGGGACGGTTCGCCCCCACTCAGGAGGTCTGATGCGAAGCAATCGAGCCACCACCCAACTGTTCATCGGCGGCTTGGGCGCGGTCGCCATACTCCTGCTGTCGCCCTGGCTCGACCCCTCCCGGTGGTCCGAGCTCTGGGGGACGTTTTCCTCGTGGTCGTGGCCGGACTGGTCGATGCCGTCATGGCTGACGCTCGAGACCGTGGCGATTGTGGGCCTCCCCCTGCTGGCCCTCGGGGCTGCCGGGCTGCTGATCGCGCTGCTCTTCCGGGCGATCGGCCAGCGGGGGGATCGCCGCCGCCGGGTGGTCCAACTGGCCGATCGCGGGGTGCAAATGCCCGTCATCGCGCGGAAGCTCAACCTCGCTCAGGACGCAGTACGCCAGCTCCTAGCCTTGGCCATGGCGGGAGGTCGGCCCTGGGTCCCCGGAACCTTTTTCCGAGACCGGCAGGCCGCGCCTGCCCCGAAGCTCCGGGCCTCGGTCCCCCCCGTCCGACGAACTCATTATGAGGTCATGGCTTAAGGCTATGAAACGAGGGGGCACAGCGATTGCGCTTGCACCGGAGCAGAGACACCACCACCGGGTGAGTACGTCCCTCGCTTGCTCGAGATGACAAGCCGGGCGTGACGCCCGCGCCGGCTTCCGACTGATAGGAGACCCATGCCGATTCGCGGCATTCTGAACACCGCCCACGCGCTGAGCTACCTGATGCACAAACAGGCGCTCACCGCGAACAATCTGGCCAACGCGGACACCGACGGCTTCAAGTCCGATCACATGGCCGCATTCCAGTTGAGCGGCATTGGATTCCCGATCCCGGCTACCCGGATCGACCTGACCCAGGGGGCTTTCAATCAGACCGGGCGTGGCCTGGACTTGGCGCTCGAAGGCGCCGGCTTCCTGGTGGTCCAGACCCCGGCCGGTGAGCGATTGACCCGAGGTGGATCTCTCATGCTCGACGGGGAGAACCGGCTCGCGCGGGAAGGCCATCCGCTGCTCGGCACCAAGGGACCGATCACCGTGCCCGCCAAGGTCTCCAAGCTGGAGATCCACGCCGATGGCGCGGTGGTGGCGGATGGGGTGGAACTGGATCGGCTCCGCATCGAGAACGTCGCTGACCAGTCTCAGCTACTTAAGGAAGGAGCGGGTCTCTTCATTCCGCAATCGAAGACGGTCGCCGTCCCGGCCGACCAAATCTTGATACGGCAGGGGTCCATCGAGGAGAGCAACCTCGACACCATTCACGGCATGGTGGATCTGGTCGAAATCCAGCGGGCTTATGCCATGAACGTGGACGCCCTCAAGGCGATGGACAGTGTGCTTGGCAATGTGGTGAATGAGGTGGGGAAGGTTTGAGAGTTCCGGGTTCCGAGTACCGAGTACCGAGTCGGTCGCATGAGTAGTTCACGGCACGCGAGCCTCGCCCACCGGTACCGAACGCGGAACGCGGAACGCGGAACTCGGAACTCGGAACTCGGAACTCGGAACTCGGAACTCGGAACTAGGAGCAACAATGAACCCCGGCCTTCGCGCATCCGCCTCCGGCATGCTGGCTCAGCAGATGCGCATCGACACCATCGCCAACAACCTGGCCAACGTGAACACCACGGCGTTCAAGCGGAGCCGCGCCAGCTTCGAGGACATGCTCTACGAGACGCTCCAGGGCAGCCGGCTGGTGAAGTACGAAGGAGCCCAGACCCTGGCCCCGGTACAGATCGGCCGCGGGGTCCGGTTGGCCGACATTCAGCGCCAGCACACCGAGGGCGCCATCGAGACCACCAACAGCCCAACCGACATTGCCATCGAGGGTGAGGGGTTCTTCCAGATCGAGAAGCCCGACGGAAGCATGGTCTTCACCCGGGACGGCACCTTCCGCCTCTCCGACACCGGGACCATCGTCACCCACGCCGGGTACGCGCTGATGCCCCAGATCACGGTGCCGGAAGGCGCCACGGACATCTCGATCTCGCCCACCGGCGTGGTCTCGGTCATCATCGGGAACAATGGGCAGCAAACCGAGATCGGCCAGATCGAACTGGCCCGCTTCGCCAATCCGAGCGGCCTCATCAGCCTGGGCGGCAATCTGTACTCCGCCACCCCGGCCTCGGGCGAGCCCATCACCGGCACCCCCCAGGCCGACGGCATGGGCGAGCTGCAGCAGGGTTCCCTCGAAAGCAGCAACGTCGAAATCGTCCAGGAGATGGTGGACATGATCAGCGCCCAGCGGGCGTACGAGGTCAACGCCAAGGCGATCAAGACCGGCGACGAGATGATCCAGACCGTCACCAATGAACTCATCCGGTAGTCTGATTGTGCTCGGCTTCCTCGCTTCGGCCGCCGTGGCGCAGACCGCGCCGCCGCTTCCCGATCCGGTCCCGCCGGTGCTCGGGGGCCGGGTGGCAGCGGGGGTGGCCCGGATGTGGGACGTCGAGCCCGAAGCGGTACGACTGACCTGGGGGAGGCTGCCGGTGAGCGCGGTGCTCACGGACGATGCGCCGTTCCGTTTCCTGGGTCGGGGCGAGGGCGGATGGTTCGTGGTGCTGTTTTCCCCGAAGGGACAGCCGGCCGCCGCGGCACGGGTTCGGGCCGGTGTCGCCGACAGCGTGGCCGTGGCCTCGAGACCGCTGGGGATCGGGGCTCGGCTCGCCAGTGAGGATCTGAGCTTCCGTCCCGAGATCCATTGGGGTGCCCCCGATGTCAGGCCGGAGCGCCGGGCGGCCCTCGGGTGGGTGGTGCGGCGGGCCCTGGCGGTAGGTGAAGCGCTGGAATCACCCCTGGTAGCGCCCCCCACGATGGTCGAAGCCGGCCGCCCCATCCGGGTGCTCTGGAGCGGCGGTGCGGTGACCGTGGCCATCGACGGGGTGGCTCTCAATGCGGCCGCCCTGGGCCAGCCGGTGCGGGTGCGGACAGTCAGCCGGACCGGGATGCTGCGGGGGACGGTGACCGGGCCGGGCGAAGCGAGGATGGATCCGTGAGGGCCGAAGCCATGCAATCGGAGCCGGAGAAATCATGAGAATGCCAACACGTCTGCTCGCCGCGGGTCTCTGGCTCCTCCCCGCAGCCCTCTCGGCACAGGCCGCTGGTGGGGCGCCGCCGGCGCCAACCACGGCGCAACCGCAGATTCAACCCGCCGGGCCTTCGCTGGCGCAATCGACCCCCATTGCAGGTCGCGCCTCCTGGCTCACCGACCGCCGCCCCCTCCGGGTCGGCGACATCGTCACCATCCTGGTGGATGAGACGGTCGATGCCTCGGAGCGGCAGGCCGAACAGGCGACCGCCAACCGCTCTCTCAAGACCGGGCTCGGCCTCAATCTCGATGCCACCATCCGGCTGGGACCTTCCAAGGCCTTCTCCAGCGAGATGAACAACACCTCCCGCAGCAACGGGCAGGCCAACCGTGGCGGCGATCTCACCGCCACTATCGCGGTCCGGGTGGCCTCCCTCGAGCCCACGGGTGCCGCCCGCATCGACGGTGAGAAGACGGTGAGCGTCGACGGGCGGAATCAGGTCATTCATCTGTCCGGTGTGATCCGTCCCCAGGATCTCAACGCCGATAACACGGTGTTCTCCTCCCGTATCGCCGAAGCGGTCATCAGCTACAAAGGGAAGAAGATCGGCGCCAAGAAGGGAATCCTCGGCAGTATCCTCTCGATTCTATGGCCATGATCATGCGGCGTGAGGAATCGCCGCTCGCCCTGGGCCTCCTCCTGTTCGGCCTTTCGCTTCCCACCGCCGTGCCGGCCCAGAACTCCCAACGGGTCGTGGACCTTACCACCCACGTGGGCGAGATCCCCAGACGGCTGGTGGGCTACGGCCTCGTCTTCGGCCTGGAGGGTTCCGGCGACCGCAGCTTCGGCGTCATCAATGGGGGAACCCAGACGGTGCGCTCGGTGGCCAATCTGCTGCGCCGCCAGGGGATCGAAGTCCCCGCCGACCGGCTGCGTCCTCGTAACGTGGCGGCGGTCATCGTGACCGCGGAGGCGTCACCCTATCTCCGGGCCGGTGGCCGGTTCGAGGTTCAGGTCTCTTCCCTCGGCGATGCGACATCGCTCAAAGGCGGTGTTCTGCTGACGACTCCGCTCTCCACCGACGTGGACCAGCCGATCGTTGCGACAGCGCAGGGTCCCGTGCTCGTGGTCGAAGAGGAGGGACTGCGGAGTGCCGGTCGCCGCGGCACCTCTTCCCGGATTCCGGAAGGCGGCGTCCTGGAAGTGGAACCGACCCAGATCGCGGCACCAGTTCCCCGGCTCATCCTCAAGCGTCCCGATCTCGCCATCGCGACCCACATCGCGGACGCCATCAACGGGGCGTTCGGGGAAGGAACCGCCAAGGTGACGGATCCTGGCGCGGTCGAACTCACGCCGGGACAGAAGGTGGCCGATAATATGATGGGATTCCTGGCCGCGGTGGATACGGTCGCGGTCCGTTCCTCCGAGGCGCCAAAGATCGTCATCGATGCCCGGAACGGGTCGGTGGTCGCGGGAGGAGATGTTCGGGTGGGCGCGGCGGTGGTGAGCCACCGGGGGATCACGATCACGATCGCGAGTCCGAGCGCCCCGACCGCCGACACCTCCGGTTCAAAGGCAGCCCCGGGACTGGTGAATGTCCCCGTGGGGGCCAGCGTCCAGGAAGTCGCCGCCGCGCTCCACGCCGCCGGCGCCAGGCCGCAGGAGATCTCGGCGATGTTCGAGGCGCTGCGCGAAGTGGGCGCCATCACGGCGCAGGTGGTCGTCAAGTGAACCCGCTGGGGCCGGTGTCACCCGGAATCCGGGGGCCCGCCGAGGTGGTCGGCGAGCGGGCCCGGCTCCGCAAGGCGGCCCACGATCTGGAAGGGGTGTTTCTCAATCAGCTCTTCCAGGCCATGCGCGCCACGGTGCCGCACGAGGGGATCGTGGAGGAGTCGGGCGGGCAGGATCTGTTCGACTCGATGCTGGATCAGAAATTGTCCGAGGTCAGCGCGGAGCGGTCTACTCGCGGCCTCGGTGAGGCGCTCTACCGGCAGCTCAGCCGCCATCTGCCTGAGGGGTCGTCATCGGCCCGTCCGGCCAAGGAGTAGAACCCCGGCATGTCGCTCAATGCGAAACCAGACAGGGTGGTCCTGACGGGAGGTCGGGACCAGCGGTTCGGTGACTTGGTCGAGGCGCTGGTGGAGGAGGCGCGAATGATCGACGAGCTGCGTCACGCGCTGCTGCGTCAGCGAGCCGGCGTGGCTGCCGACGACGTCGACGCGGTGGAGTCGAGCCTGCATTCCATCGGGAGGACCCTGCTCACGCTGGAGGAGGCCCGGCGCCGGCGCGGCGCGCTCACGGCTCTCATCACGGGTGGGGACCCCGCGCCGCTTGAGAGCCTGGAGGAGTCGCTGGGGGTGCTGCCCGCCCGCCTCCTCGGGGCCCGGAACACGGTCAATCGCGCCGCCAAGGAGGCGGCCCAGGAGATCGCGATCAACCAGCACATCCTTCGACGCGCCATCGAGGCCGGCGAGGCATTCCTCCAGCACCTTTTCTCCTCCGCCGTCGATCCGGCGCCGACCTACGCGGCCGGGGACCAGACCCACGACGCCGCGCCCAGTGGTCTCCTCCTCAACCGGACGGCCTGAGCATGTCGCTCTCCAGTCTGCTGAGCATCGCGCGGTCCGCCCTCCTCACCCACCAGTTGGCGCAGGATGTCGCGGGTCACAACATCGCCAACGCGACGACCGAGGGGTACACCCGCCAGCGGCTCCGGCTGGCGGCGGCGGTGCCGCTGGCGACTCCGATCGGGCAGGTGGGCCGCGGCGTGACCGCGACCGGCATCGAGCGGGCCCGGGATCAGTTTCTGGATGACCGGTTCCGGGAGGAATCGGGGCTCAGCGGCCAATACGGTACCCTGAAGGATCTCCTGGGGCAGGTCGAGGGCGTCTTCCCCGAGCCGAGCGACAGCGGCCTCGGTTCCACCATCGACGATTTCCTGTCGGCCTGGAGCAATGTCGCCAACGCCCCGACGGACCAGACGGCCCGCAGTCTGCTTCAGCAGTCGGCCACGGCCTTGGCCCAGTCGTTCCAGGACCGCGACAACCGGCTCAGCGAGATTACCAATCAGGCCGGCGACCGCTTGCGCGACATGGTCAGCACCATCAACGGACTGGGTCGGCAGATCGCCGATCTCAACACCAGGATCCTGGCGGGGAACTCCGGCCTCGGGACGCCCGATCTGGCCGACCAGCGTGACCACCTCATTGACCAGCTCTCCCAGTTGGTGGCCGTGAGAGTGGTGCCGCATGCCGATGGAACCGTCGGGGTGGTGGCCGGGGATGTGCTCCTGGTGGACCATAGCACGACCACGGCCCTCGAAATCAAGCAGCTGTCCGCCGGTGGTCTGGGGGTCGGGGTGGTGGGCAGCTCGGCCGCCTTCAACATGGGCGCCGGGCAGTTCAAGGCGATTGCGGATCTGACCCAGAAGACCCTCCCCGACATCCAGCGGCAGCTGGACGGACTGGCCAAGGCGATCGTCACCGAGGTGAACGCCCTCCACCGGAGCGGTACCGGTCTCAACGGGGCCAAGAACGTGGACTTCTTCGATCCGACCGGGTTGACGGCGCGGACCATGGCACTCTCCTCGGCGGTGACGCTTTCCACTGACAACATCGCGGCCGGGACCAGCGGTGGGGCGGGGGACGGCTCTCTCGCGCTCAGGATCGGGCAACTGCGTACCACCGGCGTGGCCTCTTACGGGGGACAGACTCTGGCGCAGGGGTACACGACCATGGTGTCCGCGATTGGGGTCCAGACCCGGGATGCCACTCAGCGCGCCGCGGCCCAGGATACGCTGGTGGAGCAGATCCGAAGCCAGCGAGCCAGCGTCACCGACGTGTCGATCGATGAGGAGCTGACCAGCATGATCACCAACCAGCACGCCTTCACGGCGGCGTCGCGGCTGGTCACGGTGGCGGACCAGATGATCCAGGATGTCATTGCGATGGTGCGATAAGCAGGTCGCGTGCTGATACTCAACCGACGCCAGGGAGAGGCGATCATTCTCGACGGAGGGATCCGGATTGTGGTGCTGTCGAGCGACCGGCGCGGCGCCCGCATCGGGATCGAGGCGCCCAGCACCACCAATATTCAGCGGGAGGAGCTGGTCTCCAAAGTCGCCGACCAGAACCGGAAATCGAATGCCCGCAACACGGGGACCGAGTGGGCCGTCCGCCTCCCGCTCAAGGGAGAGCCCAGGTAGGATGCGGTTACGAGGTTTCCCCTGACTTCCAGGCCCGCAACCGGATCACCATGCTGGCGCCGCCGCTCTCGGACTCACCCGCGCCCAGGCTCCCACCCCAGGATTCCACCAAACGCCGCGCCACCGTGAGGCCGAGCCCCAGGCCTTCCGCTCTCGGCTTGGTGGTATAGAAGGGCAGGAACACCCGCTCGCGGTCATCCGGGGGAATGCCCGGGCCGTTGTCGTCTACCACGATCTCGACCATGCCGTCCGTGGCGCGGGTCGCCAGCGTCACCACGCCGTCGCTCCGCTCCGCCAGCGCCTCCTTGGCGTTGATGATCAGGCTGAGCAGGGCGTGCCGTAGATTTCCCTCCGAGGCCCGCACCGCGGGCACATGGTGGCCCAGTCGAAGCGCGACGTCCGGTGCCGGAAGGCCGCGCTGCAGCTGCTGCAGCTCGTAGACCTCGGTGATGGTTTCGTCGGGCACCACCGGGGCCGTCGGATGATGGATCGGTGCGTGAACCTGCCCGAATCGGGTGACCGCTTGGGCCAGGACCTCCGTTGCCCGCTGGATGGCGCCAAAGATCCGCTCCTCGTCTTCAAAAGAGCCGCCCTCTGGACGGGCGACCAGCATCAGCGATTGCAGCGGATTCCGGAGTTCGTGCCCCAACCCCCGGGCGACCGAGCCCACTACGGCGGCGCGGTCAGCCCGGAGCAACAGCTCCTGCAGCACCGGGGGGTCGATCTGAGTGGGAAAAGCGGGAGCTGCCAAGTGGATCGTCCTCGGTGGATAGGGCCGATGGAGAAGTGTATGGATTGAAGGGGTAATGCGCAATCAGGAAGGGATTCTTCTTCATCCTTGCATCTCTGCGGCGTGGCTGCTACCTGACCCCCTCACCGCTTCACCACCCATGCCCCCTGCACGATTGGATCGGTACTGTGCCGCCGCAGGATGATGCCGAGGGTGCCCCGGCCGATGGTGGCGCCCGCGCTCAGGAGCTTGACTCCGGAGGTCGTGCAAAGATCGCCCGCGAGGACCATGCCCTCCTTCAACTCTTCGATCGGAACGTGAAGGCGGTCGCTCCGCCAATCCGATGTCGGAGACTCGAGCACGATGGATTCGAGATGGATCAGCACCAGCGGGTCATACCACGTCCCCCGATGTTCCTGCAGAGCGCCCAGGCTGTCCGCCGGGGTCGCGGGCGCTACATCGGTGCCGGTGC
>JBGPJS010000150.1:0-8497 GCA_041485505.1 Gemmatimonadota bacterium
CTGCGGGTGCACCTGGGGATCACCGTAGACCTCGGAGGTCGAGGCCAAAAAGAACCGGGCGCCTTTGGCCTTGGCGAGGCCGAGGGAGTTATGGGTGCCGAGCGAGCCGACCTTCAGGGTCTGGATCGGCAACTCGAGGTAGTCGATGGGGCTCGCGGGCGAGGCGAAGTGGAGCACGCCGTCCAGGTGACCGTCCACCTGGATGTACTTGGTGACGTCGTGCTCGATGAGGCGGAACTTGGGGTTTCCCTCAAGGTGGGTCAGGTTTTCGCGGCTCCCGGTAATAAAGTTGTCCATCCCGATGACCTCGTGGCCCTCCGCCAGGAAGCGATCGGTCAGGTGGGAGCCCAGGAATCCCGCGGCGCCGGTGATCAGAACCCTCATGCCGATCTCCGGCCGATGCCGTGGTACTCGAACCCCTGGGCCGCGAGCCTTCCCGGGTCGTACAAGTTGCGCCCGTCGACGATGAGGGGTCGGACCAGAAGCTTCTTGAGTCGCTCGAAGTCGGGGTTCCGGTACAGCAGCCACTCGGTCACAATCACCAGCGCCGCGGCGCCGTGGGCTGCGCTGTAAGGGTCCGCGGCATACACCACCCGGTCGCCGAAGACCGCGGCCGCAGATTCCATCGCTTTCGGATCGTGCACCTGCACCCGCGCTCCCGCCGCCAGGAGTCCTTCGACCAGCGGCACCGACGGACTCTCCCGCATATCATCGGTCTCGGCCTTGAAGGCAAGGCCCCAGACCGCGACCGCCTTTCCTACCAGATTCTGGCCCAGCGCGTTGAGAATCTTCTGCAGCAGGACCCGCTTCTGGCGTTCGTTGACCGCCTCGACCGATTCCAGCAGATCGAACTGAATGCCCTGCTCCCGGGCCGAGCGGATCAGCGCCTTCACGTCCTTGGGAAAGCAGGACCCGCCGTAACCGGGGCCGGGAAAGAGAAAGGCCTGGCCGATCCGCCGGTCGCTGCCGATCCCGGCACGGACATCTTTCACATCCGCCCCAACCCGCTCGCAGAACTCAGCGACCTGGTTCATGAAGGAGATCCGGGTCGCGAGCATGGCGTTGGCGGCGTACTTGGTGACCTCGGCGGACGGAATGTCCATGAAGAGAATCGGATTGCCGGTCCGCACGAACGGGGAGTAGAGCTCGGCCAGGGTCTCGCGGGCTTCATCGCTGTCCACCCCGATCACCACCCTATCGGGCTTCATGAAGTCGTCGATCGCCGCGCCTTCCTTGAGAAACTCGGGATTGGAGCAGACCGAGAACGGCACCGTCGTCTCCCCCTGGATGGCGGCCCGGACCTTGTTCGCGGTACCCACCGGCACCGTGGACTTGGTGATGACGATCTTGGGGGAGTTCATGTGCCGGCCGATGGTCTTTGCCACCGCCAGCACGTACTGCAGATCGGCGGATCCGTCCTCACCGGGCGGCGTGCCCACGGCGATGAAAACGACGCGGGAGCGCTCGACCGCGCTCCCAACATCGGTGGTGAACTCGAGCCGGCCTTCGGACTGGTTCCGGCGGATCAAGGGCTCGAGGCCGGGTTCGTAGATGGGAACTTCGTTGGCCTTGAGCTGTTCGATCTTCCGGCTGTCCACATCGGCGCAAATCACATCGTTCCCGGTCTCCGCCAGACAGGCCCCGGCCACCAGCCCGACGTAGCCGCTCCCGACGACCGCGACCCGCACCTCAACCCCTCGGCAGGGCGTTACGGGTGTCGACCACCAACCGGGCGTGCCGCTTGACGACTCGGTAATCGATGGAGCTGTGGTCGGTCACGATCATGACCACATCGGCGGCCTCGAGCAACTGCGGCGAGAACGGCACCGCCCGCATTTCGTGGCCGTCCTCCATGAACGAGGGAATGTGGGGATCGTGATAGCTGACCTTGGCACCCTGCTGCTGCAGCAGCTTGATGATGTCGAGTGCCGGGCTCTCCCGCAGATCCTCGATGTCTTTCTTGTAGGCGATGCCCAGCACGAGCACCGAGGCACCGCGAACCGCCTTCCCCACCGCGTTCAGGGCGTCGCCCACCTTCCGGACCCAGAAGACCGGCATCTCGGTATTGAGCTCGCCGGCGAGGTCGATGAAGCGAGTCTTGTAGTTGAGCCCGCGCATCTTCCAGGCAAGGTAGTGCGGGTCGATCGGAATGCAGTGCCCGCCCAGCCCGGGACCCGGGAGGAATTTCATGAACCCGAACGGCTTGGTTGCGGCGGCCTCGATCACTTCCCAAACGTCCACGCCGAGCTTGTCGCAGACGATTGCCATCTCGTTTACCAGGCCGATGTTCACCGAGCGGAAGGTGTTTTCGAGTAGCTTGACCAGCTCTGCCGCCTCGGTGGTCGAGACCGGAACCAAGGTGTCGATGGCCGGCTGATAGAGGGCGCAGGCCACCTGGCGGCATTGCGCCGTGATGCCGCCCACGACTTTCGGGGTGTTGCGGGTGCCATACTTGGGATTGCCTGGATCCACCCGCTCGGGACTGAAGGCCAGGAAGAAATCCTCACCGACCTTCAAGCCGGTGCTTTCCAATGCGGGAAGCATGATCTCCCGCGTGGTCCCCGGATACGTGGTGCTTTCCAGGATGATGGCCTGCCCCCGGCGGAGGGTCTTCTTCACGGCTTCGGTGGCCGCCTGGATGTAGCTGACGTCCGGGTCCTTGAATTTGGAAAGCGGCGTCGGCACGCAGATCGAAATCACGTCCGGCTGGCCCAGCCGCTGCGGATCCGTGGTGGCGGTGAAGAGGCCCTTCTTGAGAACCGCCTGGAGTTGGGCGTCCGTGATGTCCTTGATGTGGGACTTGCCGGCGTTCAGGCCGTCAACCACGCGCTGGTTGACATCGTAGCCGAGGACATGAAAGCCGGCGTTGACCAGCTCGACGGCGAGCGGAAGTCCCACATACCCCAAGCCGATGACGCCGAACAACGCGTCGCGCTTCTCGGCCTTAGCGATCAGCTCCTGCGCCACCGTCATCGAGAACCCCCAACGGAAATCGGACTGCCGCCAGCGGCCAGGGAACGGGTGGCCGCATCGAGTACCCGGATCACCCGCACCCCGTCCGCCTTGTCGGCCCGGGGGCGTTCCTGGCCCCGGGCCACCGCGACGAAATGCTGGAATTGCACCGTGAGCGGCTCCACATTGGGGAGCCGCGGAATGAAAATGTCGCCTTCGCGAATGGTGAGGCTCTCGCCGTAGGAGCGGTACTCCGGCGGCCGGTTGACCCCTTTGTCGTAGATCCGAAGCTTCTCCCGCGGCACCATGTCGTCGAATACCGCCATCTGCTTCGAACCCACCACGGTCAGCCGTCGTTCCTTGTGCGGATCGAGCCAGGACATCTGGACATGGGCCATCACGCCGGTGGCAAAGGTCATGTTGAGGAACACCACATCCTCAATGCCCTTCTGCAGATAGGAATGCCCCTGTGCGGTAACGGAACACGGCTCTTGGCCAAGCAAGAACAGGGCCACCGAGACGTCATGCGGCCCAAAGCTCCACAAGGCATTTTCGTCCGGACGGATCTGGCCCAAATTCACCCGCTGGGCGTAGAGATAGTACAGATCCCCCAAGCTGCCTTCGGTCACCAGAGTCCGGAGTCGCTCCACCACGGGGTGATACTCCAGCAGATGCCCCACCAGCAGGGGGATCCCCTTCCGCTCCGAAAGCTCCGCCAGCCGCTCTGCGTCCGCCACCGTCAGAGCGAACGGCTTCTCGATCAAGGCAGGCACACCGGCCTCGACCGCCATGGCACCGATCTCGGCATGGGTCTTGGCCGGGGTGGCGACGATCACCGCCTCCACCTTCTGGAGCAGCTTTCCAATCGAATCGGTGAAATCGACGGCGGGGTACTCCCGGGCGAGCTTGGCGCGGGTGTCGGGATTGGTCTCGCAGACCCCGACCAGATCGGCTTCCGATGAGTTCATCGCGGTGCGGACGTGATTCCTGCCCCAGGTACCCGCGCCGATCACGCCTACCCTGAGGCGGCTCAACTGTAGAATTCCTTCACCGCGGCGATCACCGCCGCTTCCTGGGCCAGCGACATTTCAGGGTAGATCGGCAGGGAAAGCACTGACTCCACGGCGGCTTCGGCGACGGGAAGCTCGCCTCGCCGGTACCCCAAGTGGGCAAAACAGGGCTGAAGATGAAGGGGAATGGGATAGTACACCGCGGTACCGATGCCGCCGGACTTGAGGTGCGCCTGGAGGCCGTCGCGGTTGCTGGCGCGAATGGTGTACTGATGGAATATGTGCTCGTTGGCCGGATCGGTCGTGGGCGGACAGACCGCGGGGTGCCCGGCAAACGCATCGGTGTAACGCGCCGCCCGGCGGCGCCTCGCCTCGCTCCAACCGGCCAGGAAGGGCAGCTTGGCAAGCAGGATCGCCGCCTGCAGTGTGTCCAGGCGGCTGTTGGTACCGATCTCTTCGTGGTGGTACTGCTTGGCTCCACCGTGGAGGCGCAGCTTGCGGAGCCGGGCGGCCAGGGCGTCGTCCTGGGTCACCATCATTCCACCGTCGCCCCACGCGCCCAGGTTCTTGCTGGGGAAGAATGAAAAAGTGCCGGCCGTCCCCAGCTCTCCCGCCATACACCAGACACTGTCGATCTTGCGCCGGGCACCGATGGCCTGGGCCGCGTCCTCGATCACTGTCAGGTCATGCTGAGCGGCGATGGCCAGAACCGCCTCCATCGGCGCCATCTGCCCATAGAGATGAACCGCCACGATGGCCCGGCTTCGGGGGGTCACCGCCGCCTCGATGGCTGCCGGCGAGATGTTGAAGGTCGCGGGTTCGATGTCTACGAACACCGGGGTCCCGCCGGCGTTGTGAATGGCGCCGGCGGTAGCGAAAAAGCTGAAGGGCGTGGTAATCACCTCGTCGCCCGGCTTCAGATTGAGCGCCTTGAGAGGCAACAAGAGCGCATCGGTGCCGCTGGCGCAAGCGATCGCATGCTTGACGTTCGAGAGCTTTGCCACCGCCTCCTCGAATGCCGGCACCTCGGCGCCCATGATGAACGCCTGCCGCTCGATGACGGACATCATGGCCGGCAGCACGGCGTCTTTGATCGAATTGTACTGGGCGACAAGATCGAGGAGCGGGACGTTCACGGAGCGCCTTTGTGGAGACCGGAGTCGGACCGGCTATGGGCTGTGGGCGGCGCCGTTTCGCGCTCAGCTCCGCGTCCGAACGGACGCTGGGCCTGCGACCGACGCAGCCCATAGCCCATGGCACCTTGCCAACAGCGCGCGAAACCTATCCAGACCGCCGGGGTGGGTCAATCATCCGGAGCCGCCCCTCCAACTCCGCGTAAGTGGCGCCGCAGTCAGCACATGCGCCGGCGCGCTCCCGCAGCTGAAGCCGGGCTCCACACTGGCACATCCAGCCCGCGCGGCGAGCCGGAACACCGACCATCAGGGCAAAGTCGGGAACGTCGCTCGTAACCACGGCCCCGGCGCCAATGAAGGCGTACTCACCGATCGTGGTTCCGCAGACAATGGTGGCGTTGGCCCCGATCGAGGTGCCACGACGGACCAAGGTCTGGCGATACTCATTCCTGCGGGAAACGTGGCTCCGTGGATTCAGTACATTGGTGAAGACGCAGCTGGGCCCGCAGAAGGTGTCGTCCTCGAGAATGACGCCTTCGTAGATCGAGACGTTGTTCTGGATCTTGACGTTGTTCCCGATCTGCGTCCCCGGCATCACCACCACGTTCTGCCCGAGGTTGCAGCGCTCGCCGATCACCGCCCCCGGCATCACGTGGCAGAAATGCCAGATCTTGGTGCCCCTGCCGATCCGGGCGCCGTCGTCGACGTAGGAAGACTCGTGGACGAAGTAGTCGGGCATTTGTCAGGTTTCCCTTCGATTCGCGATTGACGATTGATGACCGCCGATTGCTGGCCTCAGCCACGCTCCATCGCCAACGGTCAGTCGGCAATCGACAAGTCAGTCCACCTTGGCATACTTGCCGTCCTTCCCCACGATCTTCACTTCCGTTTCCAGCGCCACACCGAACTTTTCGAACACCACCTTGCGGGTATGCCCGATCAGCCCGCGGACATCCGCCGCGGTAGCCCCGCCCGTGTTGACAAAGTAGTTGGCGTGCAAGGGCGAGACCTCCGCGCCCCCGATCCGGAACCCCTTGAGTCCCGCGGCCTCGATCAGCTGCCCCGCGGTCCGGGGACCCTCTCGCTGTTTCCAGCTGGGGCCGCCCGGATTCTTGAAGACGCTTCCGCAGCAAGGCTGATTGAATGGAGTCCCTTCCGAACGCCAGCGGAACAGTTCGGCCACTTCCTCCGTCAGCCGCTGGGGATCCTCGGACCGAAGCCGGACCGTGGTTGCGAGGACGACCTGGGCACCGAGCCCGCTCTGCCGGTAGCGGAACGGGATTTGTTCGCGCGGTAGTGTGTGCCAAACGCCCGATTCGTCGACGGTGGTCACCGTTTCCACGAACTCCGCCCACTCGGCGCCGTGACACCCCGCGTTCATGTACACGCCGCCGCCCACAGTGCCGGGGACCCCCACGAACTTGTGGAGCCCGGCGTGGCCGGCTTCCGCGGTGCGCCGCGCGGCCAGGGGCCCGGGCAGTCCGGCGCCGAGGATCCACCGTTCGCCCTCACGCTGCAGCTGATCGATTCCCCGACCGATCCGGATGACCAGAACGTCGAGCCCTTCGTCCGGCAAGAGGATATTGGAGCCGAGCCCGATGGCGAACCATCCGGTCCCGGCCTCGTGGGCGTGGCGCACAGCCACTGCCACATCCTCCGGTCCCGCCGGCAAGGCTACGGTGGCCGGGCCGCCGATCCGGTACGTCGAGTAGTGCGATAGGGCTTCGGCTTCCCGCACTTCACCGCGCATCGCCGCACGGAGGGCCGCGACGAAGGCAGGGCTCCGGGCACTCACCCGGCCAGCTCGGCGGCCGCTTCGCGCGCCATGGCATGCCACTCCTGCAGCGAGCACACCGTGCCCACCCGGCTCCGGCGGGCAATGATGGCGTCGCAGGCGGCGGAAGCCGCAGACATGGTGGTCGTGTAGGGCACCTGATGCTGCAGCGCCGCCTGCCGCATCAGGTAGTCGTCCTGCTGGGTCAGCTTGCCGAGCGGTGTGTTGATGAGCAGCTGAACCTGTCCCGACACCAGCAGATCGATGGCGTTGGGCCGTCCCTCGTACACCTTGAGCACCCGCTCCGCCGGCACCCCGCGGGCCCGCAGGTGCCGCGCAGTTCCTTCCGTTGCCAGGATCCGGAAGCCGAGTTCGTGGAAGCGTCGCGCGATGGGGAGCACGGTGGACTTGTCGCGGTCGTTGACCGTCACGAAGACCGTCCCCTCGAGCGGCAGCGACCCGTCGGCCGCGGCCTGGGCCTTGGCGAAGGCCATGCCGAAGGAATCCGCGATGCCCATCACCTCGCCGGTCGAACGCATTTCGGGACCGAGGATCAGGTCCACCCCGGGGAACTTGCTGAACGGGAACACGGCCTCCTTGACGGCCACGTAGGGCTGGGCCACGTCGTCGTGCAGCGCCAGTTCATCCAGGGTCTTGCCGGACATGACCGCTGCGGCGAGGCCCGCGAGGGGCACGCCGGTGGTCTTGGCCACGAAGGGGATGGTGCGCGAGGCACGAGGATTCACCTCCAGCACGTACACCTGGCCGTCCTTGATGGCGTACTGGACATTGATGAGACCCACCACCCCGAGCCTCAAGGCAAAGGCGCGGGTGTGGGTCCGCATTTCCTCCACCTGCTCCTCGGTAATGAGGTAGGGCGGGAGGACGCAAGCCGAATCGCCGCTATGGATCCCGGCGTCCTCGATGTGCTGCATGACCCCACCGATGACGCATTTGGTGCCGTCTGCGATCGCGTCGACATCCGCTTCGAAGGCGTCCTCCAGAAAGCGGTCGATCAGCACCGGGAGTCCCGGCGCCACCCGCATGGCGCGGGTGAAGTAATCCCGGAGGGTCTCCCCGTCATAGACAATCTGCATTCCCCGGCCGCCCAGCACGTAGGACGGTCGCACCAGCACCGGGTAGCCCACTCGTTCGGCGACCCGGAGAGCCTGGTCCAGCGAGGTGGCCGTCCCGCTGGGGGGCTGGGCCACCCCGAGTTCGCGCGCCAGCGCCTCGAAGCGTCCTCGGTCCTCCGCGGCATCGATCGAGTCCGGCGTGGTGCCGAGGATCGGCACACCGGCCCGCTCCAGCCCGCGCGCGAGCTTGAGCGGTGTCTGGCCCCCCAGCTGCACCACGACCCCGATCGGCCGTTCCACATGGACGATCTCCAGCACATCCTCGAGCGTCAGCGGCTCGAAGTACAGCGTATCCGACATGTCGTAGTCGGTGGAGACCGTTTCGGGATTGGAGTTCACCATGACGGTACGGTAGCCCAGATCGCGGAAGGCCAGCGCCGCGCGGACGCAGCAGTAGTCGAACTCGACCCCCTGGCCGATCCGGTTGGGGCCGCTTCCCAGGATGATCACCGTCTTCCGGTCGGTCCTGGGCGCTTCGTTCTCTTCGTCGTA
>JBGPJS010000151.1:0-8471 GCA_041485505.1 Gemmatimonadota bacterium
CTTCCTACCGGCACAGATTCAGGCATAGGGGGATTTCACAGGGTGAACAGTAGACCGTGAACCGTGAACAGGACGGGAAGGGTCGGGCCGGTTTACTGTTTACTGTTCACGGTTCATCGCCTTCCGTCTCACCCTCAAACTTCGGCACCTCCAGCAGCCAGAAACCGGCCAGGCGCCGCTTCTGGTCCACTTCGATCAGCCAGCGATCGGCCACCCGAACCGCTTCCACCGGGCGCCGGCTGCCGAGGCGGAGGTGGAAGGTGCCCTCGTCGGGAGTGGTGGAAATGGAGAGGGCCGCATCCATTTCCAGCGAGGCGATGCCTGGCTGGGACTGCCGTGAGGGCATGACGACGCGGCCTTCGCCGGTGGGCACCGGCGGGGTCAGCTGGGACACGATCGACACTTCCGGCCAGACCACGACGTCGAGCCCGTGGATCAGACCGCCGATCACGTCCAGCACCGCGATGGCGCCCTCGTCGTCGGTCAGCTCGACCGTGCCGGTAAGCCCGGGGCCTTTGGCGGCCACCTTGAAGGAGCCGGCCAGGATATCGGTCTCGGTGTCCCAGCGCCAGGTGATCGAGGGAAGCTTGCCGGCGAGCGGCTCGACCCGGACTTCCACGCTCATGGCCGGCATCCTACGCGGCGCGCTGGGAGTCGAGCTTCCCGATGAAGCGAAGAATACGATCCAGCGCGGCCGCGAGCTCACGATCGGAAACGGCGTAGCTCATCCGGACCCAGCGGTCATCGCCGAACGCCGCCCCGGGCACCAGGGCAACCCCTTCCTGGGTCATCAGCTGGTCGCAGAAGGTCTGGCCGCCGGTGACCTCACCCGAGGCAACGCCGTCCACCCGGAAGAAGAAGTAGAACGCACCGGTCGGGTCCACAAACTCGACCCCGGGTGCTTCCCGCCGAAAGCGGCTCACGACCAGATCTCGCCGCTTCCGGAAGGCGGCGACCATCCGCTGCACGTCCTGCTCCACCCGATCGTCACTGAACGCAGTCGCGGCCGCCCACATGGCGGGGTGGTTGGCCCCGGTGGTCGTGTGGGATTGCAGTGCGGCCATGGCCTTGAAGAGGTGGGTCGGGACCAAGGCCGCCCCGATTCGCCATCCCGTCATCGCGTAGGCCTTGCTGGCGCCATAGATCAGCACCGTCCGCTCCAGCAATTCATCGGGCAGATCGAGGAATGATGGGGCCGGCCCCTCCCCATAATTGATCCGACGGTAGATCTCGTCCGCGATGATCCAGATGTCGTTCTTCCGCGCCCATTCCGCGATGGCCTTGATCTCCGCGGCGGTGTAGACCGCGCCAGTCGGATTGCATGGGGAGCAGATAATGAGGCCACGGGTGAGTTTGTCGGTCACCCGGTCGAGGTCGGCCACGCTGACCTTGAGGCCCCACTCCACGTCCCCCGGTACCGCCACCGGCTCCGCCCGACAGAGATGCACGATCTGGGGATAGGACACCCACGCGGGCGATGGGATCAGCACCTTGTCCCGGGGCCCGAACAGGGAGAAGCAGGCGTTGAAAATTGAGTGCTTGGAGCCGGAGCTGATCAGGATGTTATCGGGGTTGACGGCCCGGCCGCCGGACATGAGGGAGAGCTGACGCCCGATGGCGGTGCGGAGCTCCGGAATGCCGACGTTCGGGGGATAGCGGGTCATGCCCTTCTGGATCGCCTGAACGCCGGCCTGGGCCGCGGCCTGCGGAGTGTCGAAATCGGGCTCGCCCACGCTCAGGTCGAGCACGTCCTCGCCCAGCGCTCGGCGACGCTTGGTCTCGGCGCTGATGGCCACCGTCTCGGATGGCTTGAGGTAGGCGAGGTTGGATGAGAGGGGATCGGGCATGTCGGGTTCCGGCGAATAAGGTGGGCGATCGCGACCCGGAAAAGTCCGTCGCCGATGCGATGATGTCAACTGGTGGCGGCAGGACCGATTGCTCATTGGCTCCGGGGCCCTTGGCCTCAGATGTCCCCCGAGGTTACCTTCGACCCCTCACACGCACACCGGCTATTTGACAATCGAGGGCGGGATGTCGGAGTTCGAAAAGCTTCATGTGAGCGCCCCCCTCGCGGCGGCGCTCGAGGCCCTGGGCGTGCACCCGGCCGATCCATCGATGCGCGAAGCCGTTCCCACCGCGGCCCGGGGTCACAACCTGGTGGTGATCTCGCCACCGGCGGCCTGCTACGCCTCCGCCGCGTTGGCCGGGATGCTCAGCCACTTTACCGCCGGCGGCTCCCGGGCGGTTCTTCTCTGCCCCGACCCTGCCCTCGATGAATGGGCCTCGGTCCTTGCTCCTCTGGCGCTCGCTGCCGGGCTTGGACTGGAGGTTGCACGGACCCCGACAAGGGCCACCCGGCGATTGCGTGCCGGCGCCGCCGACCTCCTCCTCACGACTCCCGATACCGCCCTCAGTCTGGTCCGGCGCTCCGCGCTCAAGATGGAAGCGGTGACCCATCTCGCGCTGTGCTGGCCGGAGTTCTATGAGGATCAGGAGGCGTTGGCGCCCCTGATGCAGGACTTGTCCAAGGATGCCCAGCGGATCGTTTTCACCTCACGCGCCGAGATCAGCGCGGATCTGGCGGAGCGTTACGCGCGGCGGGCGCTGGTCGCCGGCGAGGCCCCGTCCACACCGGTCCCCGGCTCGGCTCGAGTCGTTACGGTCCCGTGGCGGAATCGCGCTTCCGCGGTCGCTTCCTTGCTCGAGTTGCTCGATCCCGCCTCGGCCACGATCTGGACCCGGGATCGCGGGGGAGTGGAGCTGCTCTCCCGTACCTTGCTTCCGGGGGACGCCACGGTGCGAGTGGAGACCGGAGACGCCACTCCCGCCGACCTTCTCATCGCCTGCGACCTTCCCACCCCCAGCCGCCTCCGCCAACTGATCGAAGCCGGGCCCGTGGTTCTGCTGGCACCGGGGTACGCTCAAGACTACACCCGCCGGCTGATCGAGCAGCGGCAGCCGTTGCGTCTCCCCGGCCTGCTCGAGGTGGCGGACCGGGAGTCGGCCGTCCGCCGCGCGACCATCGTACGCGCCCTCGAGGAAAAGCCTCCGACCGCCGCGGTACTAGCCCTGGCGCCACTCTTCGAGCGGTTCGATCCGACGGCGGTGGCCGCCGCGCTTTACGACCTCTGGACCAGCCAGGTCGCCGCGACGGCGCCGGTGGCGAGTCCCGAGGTTCCGGCGACGGCCAAACTCTGGGTAGGGATCGGCAAGAAGGACGGCGCCACCGCGAACGATCTGATGGCGGCACTGACCCGGGAGGCCCGCATCGACCGCAAGGCGATCGGCCGGATCGAGGTCCGGGAGCTGTACTGCCTGGTGGAGTTGCCGGCGCAGGACGTGGAGCGGGCAGCGGCCCTAGTCAACGGATTGGCGATCAGGAAGCGGCGGGTCTCGGCACGGGTCGATCGGGGGGGGAAACCACGGTAGGGGCGCGCCATTGGCGCACCCGCCTCCGAGGGCGGGCGCAGCGGTGCTGCGCCCCTACCGTTTCTTGTTGACCGTCTCCTTCAGCCCTTTCCCGGCCCGGAAGACGGGCGCCACGGTGGCCTTGATGCTGATGGCCTTCCCGGTGCGCGGGCTCCGCCCCTGCCGGGCCGCCCGTTTGCGGGTCTCGAAGTTGCCGAAGCCGCTGATCTGGACTTTCCCTCCTCTGCGGAGCTCGGCCGCAATCAGTCCGTGATCCCCGAAGAACAGGTCGACGATGTGACCGGCCTTAGCCTTCGAGATCGCGAGGGTCCGGGCGATCGCTTCCACCAAACCCGGTTTGTTCACGCGAAACTCCTGGCGAAGGCCGTTGGGGCGTGGCGCGCCGCGCCCGATAAGTAGCGCGGAGGACGGAATATGAAACCGCGCCCCGAATCCGCAAGCGTCCCCCGACTTCGCTTGACCGGGACGGTCGCGGACTGTATCGTGCGGACCTTGCCTTCCCCATCCCGCAACAGGCCAGGCGATGTACCACGGATCACGTCCCGGCTGGATCGAAGTCATCACCGGCGTCATGTTCAGCGGCAAGAGCGAGGAGCTCATCCGCCGGGTCCGCCGGGGCATCATTGCCCGCCGGCACGTACAGGTGTTCAAATCCCACTTCGACTCGCGCTATACCGGGATCTATAGTGTCTCCAGCCACGACGGCCGGGAGCTGGAGGCGACACCGGTCGACTCCGCGGCCGAGATCTTCCGGCTCACCCGCCCGGACACCGAGGTCGTGGCAATCGACGAGGCGCAGTTCCTCGATAAGGAGATCGTCATGGTCGTGAATGCGTTGGCGGCGCGCGGCGTTCGGGTGATCCTGGCGGGGACCGACACCGACTTCCGCGGCGAGCCGTTCGGGCCGATGGGCGATCTCCTGTGCCTGGCGGAAACCATCGACAAGCTTCAGGCGATCTGCGTCATCTGCGGCGACCTGGCCACCCGCAATCAGCGCCTGGTGGACGGCAAGCCCGCCCGCTACGACTCTCCCATCATCATGATCGGCGGCCGTGAGTCCTACGAGGCCCGGTGCCGGCATTGTCACCGGGTTCCGCGCAAGGATGAGGATCAGACGGCGCTTCTCTAGGAAAAGTGTGAACAGTGAACGGTGAACAGTGAACGGGCCGCCACACCCCACCCCCTGTTTACCGTTTACTGTTTACTGTTCACGACATGTTGAATCTCGCCCTCACCGGCAACATCGCCTCCGGCAAGTCCACCGTGGCCGAACTGTTCCGCCGCCGGGGCGCCACCATCATCGATGCCGATCAGCTGGTGCGCGAGGTCCAGCGCCCTGGTTCCCCGGTGCTGGAGAGGATCGCGGCCCGTTTCGGCCGCGAGATGATCCTCCCGACGGGGGAGCTCGACCGCTCCAGGCTCCGCGGGGCGGTCCTGGGTCGCGCCGAGGAGTTGGCGGCGCTCAACGCAATCGTCCACCCCGCGGTGGGACTCCTTCGCCAGGCTCGGCTGGCGGAGGCGCGATGCCAGGGTGTCCAGATCGTGATCAACGACATTCCTCTCCTGTTCGAAGTCCTGGATCCCACCGGGTTCGACGCGGTGATCCTGGTGGACGCACCCGAACCGGTCCGGCTCCAGCGGCTGACGCAATCCCGCGGGCTCTCCCGCGAGGAGGCCGAAGCTCTGATCCGCGCCCAGATGCCGGCCGAAGCCAAGCGGGCCCGGAGCGACTATATCATCGACAACGGCGGAGAGCTGGCGGAGCTGGAGGGGCGGGTAGCGGAGGTCTGGGATAGGGTGAGTGCTGAGTGCTGAGTGCTGAGGGTGCTGGGTGCTGAGAATTGATAGGGAAGAGCCGAGAGCCGACAGCTGGCATGATGAATATTCATTCACGTGGTACTCAGTACTTAGTACGCAGCACTCAGTACTCCTGCGTCTCTTGACCACCCCGGCACGCGCGCCTATCCTTGCCCGCGTCCAACCGCATCCGGAGCCTTCGTGTCCAACGTCCCCGCCGATCTCCAGTACACCAAGGAACACGAATACCTGAAGAAAACCGCCGATGCCGCCGTGGTCCAGGTTGGCATCACCGACTACGCCCAGGGCGAACTGGGCGACGTGGTCTTCGTCGAGCTGCCCAAGGTCGGCGCCAGCTTCAAGGCCATGGAGGTCTTCGGAACCATCGAGGCGGTGAAGGCGGTGTCGGAGCTCTTCTCCCCGGTGGCGGGCCAGGTGGTGGAGGTCAATGGCGCGCTGGATGGCGACCCCGGCGCGATCAATCGCGACCCGTACAACGCCGGCTGGATGCTCAAGCTCCGGATCTCGAACGCCGCGGACCTGAAGGGTCTGCTGAGCCCGGTGGACTACCAGAAGCACATCGGCGAGTAGGTCACCGGATGGTGCAGCAGGATGGGTTTGCGGCGCCCCGGGGATCGATCTCGGGGCGTTTCATCATACCGGTCGCAGATAGACGCAGATGAACGCGGATCAAGACCAAGCAGCTCATCGTGCCAAACGTTCCAGTTCAAGTGATCTATGGAGTCTCTGCGTGAATCTGCGGGTTTCCAGCTCCAGACTCCGGAAAATATCTCCCATCGCAATCTCTCTCTGCTGAGATAGTCCAATGACCGACACCATAACCGCGCATACCGCGGGCGACTCAGAGGCCCCGTATACCCGGCTGCGGACCGACCGGTTCGTGGACCGTCACATCGGTCCCCGCCGCAGCGATGTCCGAGCCATGCTCAAGACCCTGGGCTACGACTCGCTCGACGCCTTCATCGACGACGTGGTCCCGGAGGACATCCGCCTCCGCCGGCCGCTGGATCTGCCCATGGGCCGGAACGAACGCGAGGTCCTGAGCGCGCTCCGCGGGATCGCGGCGCAGAACCAGCTGTTCCGTTCCTATATCGGCATGGGGTACCACGGTACCTTCACACCCCAGGTGATCCAGCGGAACATCCTCGAGAACCCTGGCTGGTACACCGCCTACACGCCGTACCAGGCCGAGATCGCGCAGGGCCGACTCGAGGCGCTGCTCAACTTCCAGACCCTGGTGGCCGACCTCAGCGGGCTGGAGATCGCCAACGCTTCGCTGCTGGACGAGGCCACCGCCGCCGCCGAGGCGATGCACCTCACTCGCGCCGTCTCCAAAGTGAGTGGCACCCCGGTGTTCCTGGTGGACGAACAGTGCCATCCCCAGACCATCGCCGTGGTGAAGACCCGCGCCGCGTACTCGGGAATCGAGATCGTGGTGGCGGATCCGCTCACCTTCAGCTTCAGCCCCGCCGTGATCGGGGCGCTGGTGCAGTACCCCAGCACCGACGGGGGCATCCGTGACTATCGGGAGTTTTGCGCGCGGGCCCATGCAACCGGTGCCCTGGTGACCGCCGCGACCGATCTGCTCGCGTTGACGCTCCTGACGCCGCCCGGCGAGTGGGGTGCGGACATCGCGGTGGGGAACTCCCAGCGCTTCGGGGTGCCTATGGGCTACGGCGGCCCCCATGCCGCCTTCTTCGCCACCAAGGACGCCTACAAGCGCCACATGCCCGGGCGCATCATCGGGGTTTCCAAGGATTCGAGCGGCCGGCCCGCGCTCCGCATGGCGCTGCAGACCCGGGAGCAGCACATCCGGCGCGACAAGGCCACCAGCAACGTCTGCACGGCGCAGGTGCTCCTGGCCGTCATGGCCAGCATGTACGCGGTCTACCACGGTCCCGAGGGACTCCAGCGGATCGCGGAGCGGGTGCACACCCAGGCCGTCATGCTGGCGGACGCGCTCCGGCGGCTGCGCTATCACGTGGTCCACGAGGAGTTCTTCGATACCGTTTGCGTCGAGGTCAAGGCGGCCAACCGGGCCCGGATCCTGGACGCGGCGCGGACCCGGCGGATCAATCTCCGGGTGCTCACGCCGACCCGGCTCTGCGTCGCATTGGACGAGACCGTCACCATCAGCGATCTCTCCGACTTGATCGCCGTGTTCTCGCTGGACGTGGCCCTGCCCTACATGCTGCACCAGGCCGGTCCACATAAGGAATGGGCGATCCCGGCCTCACTCCGGCGGACGACTCCGTACCTGACCCATCCGGTGTTCCACCGGTGCCACTCCGAGACCGAGATGCTCCGCTACATCAAGCGTCTCGAGGCCCGCGATCTGTCGCTCACCGAAGCGATGATCCCGCTGGGGTCCTGTACCATGAAGCTCAACGCGACCACCGAGATGATGCCGGTCAGCTGGCGGGAGTTCAATCGGCTGCATCCGTTCGTCCCCCTCTCGCAGGCCCAGGGCTATCAGCTGATGTTCAGCCAGCTCGAGGCCCAGTTGGCGGAGATCACCGGCTTCTCGCGGATCTCCCTGCAGCCCAACGCCGGCTCCCAGGGGGAATACACCGGTCTTCTGGTGATTCGGACCTACCACCGGTTCCGGGGAGAGGATTCCCGGACCACCTGTCTGATCCCCATGTCCGCCCACGGCACCAATCCCGCGAGCGCGGTGATGGCCGGGCTCCAGGTGGTCGCGGTCAAATCGGACGACCGGGGCAACATCGACGTGGCGGACCTCCGTATCAAAGCCAGGCAACATCGCGAGACTCTTGCTTGCCTCATGGTGACCTATCCATCCACTCACGGCGTCTTCGAGTCTTCGATCCGGGAGATCTGCCACATCGTCCATGAGAACGGCGGCCAGGTTTACATGGACGGGGCCAATCTGAATGCGCAGGTCGGCCTCTGCCGGCCCGGCGATTTCGGGGCCGACGTCTGCCACCTGAACCTCCACAAGACGTTCTGCATCCCGCACGGGGGCGGCGGTCCCGGCATGGGGCCGATCGGCGTCGCCGCCCATCTCGCACCCTTCCTGCCCAGCCACCCGGTGGTGGCGATCGGCGGCCCCGAATCCTGCGGCACCGTCTCGGCGGCGCCATGGGGGAGTGCGGCGATCCTCGCGATCTCCTGGGCCTACATCGCGCTCATGGGACAGGATGGTCTCCCCGAGGCCACCAAGATCGCGATCCTCAGCGCCAACTACATCGCCCGGCGCCTCA
>JBGPJS010000152.1:0-8464 GCA_041485505.1 Gemmatimonadota bacterium
CGGCCAATTGCTCCAGCCGGTCATTCTTCCGGGCCCGGGCATAGGCCAGGATCTTCTCCACGTGGGGCTTCAGCCGAGGCTCTCCCCAGCAATACCCGGTCGCAGCCTCGGCGCTCATCGAGTCCCCCGCATCGGCCCCTTCCAGCAGGGCCCACGCCGCCGCCTCGTCAAAAGACGCATCATTCCGCTCGGGCAGCGCGTACCGTCGCTCGGGTTCCCGCCCCTCGGAATCTTCGTTGACGAATGCGCGAGACATAGCGAGTGCTGGGGACTGGGGGCTGAGTGTTGACTCCTGACTCCTGACGGTAGTGTCCCTATAGCTGTAGAAAAGTGAAATCGGGTGCATCCTTGGTGGTGCCAGACCTAGCCACCAGGTGCTGTTGACGCAGCACCGCCACCAGGAGACACCCGATGGTGAAAGATACGACGGGATGGCCGGCCCTGCGCGAGCCGGTCGATGGTTTAGGGGAGTTGATCCGGGCCGCGGCTCGGCACGCGATCGAGACGGCCGTGGCAGCGGAGCTGGAGACCGCGTTGGGGGCTGGCGCGTGGGCCCGGGTTCTGAGCCGCCGGGGGTATCGGCACGGGACCCAGCGCCGGACGCTGGTCACGGGCGAGGGGAGCGTGACCTTCGAGCTGCCCCGCGCCCGGCTCCAGCAGGCTGATGGGACCACGGCCGAATGGCGGAGTGTCGTGGTGCCGCGGGTGGTGCGGCGGCAGCCGGCGCTGGATGCGGTCCTGGCGCGGCTGTACTTGAGCGGCGCGAGTACCCGCGATCTGCGGCGGGCCCTGGCCCCGCTGTTCGGCCGACGGGCGCTGTCCCGGAGCGCGATCTCGCGCGTGGTGGGGAAGCTCCACGCCGAGTATACGGCCTGGCGCACGCGGAGCCTGGCCACGGAGCCGCTCGCATACCTCTTCGTGGACGGGCAGCGGCTGCGGGTGCGGGCCGGTGAGCGCGTCACCACGATCTCCGTGCTGCTGGCCCTGGGGGTCCGGACGACGGGCGAGAAAGTGGTGCTCGGGCTGCAGGTGGCCCGCGGGGAGCGCACCGAGGCTTGGAGCACGTTGCTCGAGGAACTGGCGCGCCGAGGGCTCCGGCGACCGACGCTGGTGGTAAGCGACGGGAGTCGGGGGGCCCAGGCCGCCCTCGAGGCGCTCTGGCCAGGCGTGGCCCACCAGCGCTGCCTGGTGCACAAACTCCGGAATCTGGTGGCGGTGACGCCGCCGCGATTGCAGGCGGCCCTGGTGCAAGACTTTCGGCGGATCAGCCAGGCGCTGACCCCCGCGGACGTCGCCGCAGCCGTCGGGGACTTTCGACGGGCCTGGGCGAAACGCTGGAGCGCGGCCGTCGTCTCGCTGGATGAGGCGGGCCCCGGGCTGACGGCCTTCACACGGTGTCCCGCCGCGCAGTGGAAGAGCCTGCGCTCGACCAACGGGATCGAGCGGGTCTTCGGGGAGTTCCGTCGGCGGGTGAAGACCCAAGGCGCGCTACCAACGCCCGAGGCCCTGTTGATCGTGTTATGGGGCACGCTGGCCTCCGGAGGCATTCGACTCCGCAAGATCGATGGCCATGACGCCTTCGCCGCCATGGAGCAGGCCGCGTGAAGAAGATCACCAAGGATCACCGGATCCTTTTCTACAACTTGCGGGACACGACCGTGAACGGGGAACACAGTGAACAGTGAACAGTGAACGGTGAAAAGGCGGCCCTGCCTGCAGCTCGTTACCCCACGAGGAGCATCCCTTAGAAATCCGGTTCACTGTTTACTGCTCACTGTTCACTTCGCTTCGTGTCCCGTCCTGGTTCCCTGGATCAATTCAACGGCGTGCTCCACCAGATCATCCAGCACCGCGAGGCCGTCTTTCACCCCACCCGGGCTCCCGGGGAGATTCACGATGAGGGTCTTCCTCCGAACTCCAGCCACACCGCGGGAGAGTGCCGCTCGATGGAACCGGGGATACGCCGTCATCCGGAGCGCCTCGGCGATACCCGGCGCTTCCTTCTCCAGGACCGCCCGGGTGGCCTCGGGGGTCCGGTCCCGCCCGGTCAGTCCGGTTCCGCCGGTGGTCAGAATCAGATCGGCTTGCTCGGCATCGGCCCAGCCGATCAGCGCCCGCACGATCTCCACCGTGTCATCGGGGACCAGCGCGCGTTGGGTGACGCTGTGGCCCTTCAAGCGGGCCCAGTCCACAATGGCGTCCCCCGAGGTGTCGACGCGCTCGCCCCGGCTGCCGGCGTCGGAGATGGTGAGTATCGCAAGGCGTAGTGGCATTGGTCCTCAGGCGGGACGACGGAACGGCGGATCGGCGGGAGCAAAGCGAGGGGAGACATTCCGCCGTGCCGCCCTGCCGCCGTCCCGCCTATCTCTTTACCGAACCTCGGGTCCAGAACGGCTTCTTTACTACGTCCGCCGGCTGCTTCTCGCCCCGCACCTCGATCTCGAACCGGATGCCGGCCTTGGCGGACTCAGTGGGGAGATAGGTGGTGCCGATCGCGACGGCGAGTGACGGGCTCATGGTGCCGCTGCGGACGATATCGACCTGGCGGCCGTCGACGAAGACCGGGTAGCCGTGTCGGGGAAAGGTCTTCCCGGGCATGGTGAAGGCGACGAGTTTCCGGGAGACCCCATGGCGTTTCTGCATCATCAGCTTCTCCATGCCGGTGAACGGCGCCCCTTTCTCCAACTTCACGATCCAGCCCAGCCCGGCTTCGATGGGAGTGACGGTATCGTCGATGTCGTTCCCGTAGAGGGGATAACAGACCTCGAGTCGGAGCGAGTCGCGGGCGCCGAGACCGATCGGCAGCGCCTGGCCCGGTCCGGTGAGCGCCGTCCAGATCGCCGCGGTGTCGCCGGAGCGGCAGTAGAGCTCGAAGCCATCCTCGCCGGTGTAGCCGGTGCGGGAAATGAAACAGCCCAAGCCGGCCACCTTCCCCACCGCGAACTTGTAGTAGCCGACTGACCCGAGCGGTGTATCGGTGTGAGGCTGCAGCACGGCCTCGGCCTTGGGCCCCTGCAGCGCCAGCAGTCCGACGTCGTCCGAAATGTTCTTGAGGCGAACGTTGGCGCCGCCCTTCTGGGCGACGATGTGCTCCCAGTCCTTGGCGATGTTCGACGCATTGACCACGATCATGATCTTGTCCTCGAACCGGTAGACGGTGCAGTCGTCCACGAAGTTGCCCTTGGTATCGAGGATCGCGGAATACTGGGCCTCGCCGGCCGCGAGCGCCCCCACGTCATTGCAGGTGACCCGATTGGCGAGTGCGTTGCGATCGGGGCCGGTGAACTCGAACTCACCCATGTGGGAGACATCGAAGATCCCCACGTCCTCCCGCACCGCCTTGTGCTCGGCCAGGATCCCGGTGGGATACTGGACCGGCATCTCGTAGCCCGCGAAGGGCACCATCTTGGCGCCGAGGTAGCGGTGGGTGTCGTAGAGGGGAGTGCGTTTCAGGGCAGTGGTGTCGGGCATAGCGTTTCTCGGGGAACGGGGAACCGGAGAACGGGGAACGGGAGTTCAGCGGGGACAGCCCCGTTCCCTGTTCCCCGTTCCCTGTTCCCCCGGAACTTCAGCCCATCAAGGTGGCCATCAGGGCCTTCTGCACATGCAGCCGATTCTCGGCCTCGTCCCACACCCGGGACTGGGGACCCTCGATCACGTCCTCGGCTACTTCCTCGCCCCGGTGGGCGGGGAGGCAGTGGAGGAAGATCGCTTTCTTGTCGGCCATGGCCATGAGCTTCTGATCTACCATGTAGCCCTGGAAGGCGAGCTTCCGGGCCGCCGCTTCTTCCTCCTGACCCATAGAGGCCCAGACATCGGTGTTGATCACGTGGGCGCCTTCGACCGCCTCTTCCGGCAGCTCGGTGATGCTGATCTTGGTGAGCTTGCTGTTGCGTTCGAAGATCTCGTGATTGGGCTCATAGCCCTCGGGACAGGCCAGCCGCAGCTCGAAGCCCAGCAGGCCGGCGGCGTTGAGCCAGCTGTTGGCCATGTTGTTCCCGTCGCCGATCCAGGCGACCACCTTCCCATCCCAGGTCCCGAGGTGTTCCCGGACGGTCATCAGGTCGGCCAGAACCTGGCAGGGATGAAGGAGGTCGGTGAGCCCGTTGATGATCGGGATGGTGGCGTAGCGGGCCAGCTCCTCGACGTCGGCATGGGCAAAGGTGCGGATCATGATCCCGTCGAGGTAGCGTGAAAGCACCCGCGCGGTGTCCTTGATTGGCTCGCCGCGACCCAACTGAATGTCCCGCGAGGAGAGAAAGAGGGCGTGGCCTCCCAGCTGATAGGTGCCGACCTCAAAGGAGACCCGAGTGCGAGTGGAGCTCTTGGCGAACACCATGCCGAGGGTCTTGCCGGCGAGTGGTTTGTCCTTGTACTTGCGGCTCTTCATCCGGTCGGCCAGGTCGAAGAGTTGGATCAGTTCGGCCTGGGAGAAATCGGGAACCGCCAGGAAGTCGCGCTTAGGCATAGGTCCGTCGGTGGGGGGTCAGGCGGTCAATTTGGCAGGGAGTTTAATCGGGTGAGGGGTGAGAGGTAAGAGGGGCGAGAGGGGATGGCGAATGATGAATGATGAAATGGCGAATGGCTAAAGGGCCAATGGCTAACGGCTAACGGCGACTAGCGCTTCGGTTCACCGGTGAGGCGCTGGAGCCCGACGCGCGCTTCCGTCACATAGGGCGTCAACTCGGGATCGGCATGCCGCCAGACATCGAGGACGTATTGGTATTCCCGGATCGCATTATTTCGATCGCCCAGTTGCTCCGCGACCCGGCCCCGTAGCAGCTCCCAAAAGACATCCATCAAGGCCGGAGCAGAACTGAATCGGGGCAGCTCCGATTCCAAGAGGTGCGCCGCCTCTTGGTATCTGCCGAGGGTCATCAGGAGCTGTACCCGGGTAATGCCGGGGAGGTAGCAGCCGGGACAGAGCGAATCCGGCAAGGCAAGAAAGCTCTTCAAGGCGGCGGTGGTGTCTCGGTGAGCCAGCGCCAGATATCCCAAGGCCGCTGCATTCACGTAGCGCGCCCGCTGCCTCTTGGCGGGATCGTGATCCGACTTTGCGATCGCCTCCGAGCGTTTCCTCGCTGCTGCCAGGGAGGCGGTGTCGCCCCTGGCGAGCCACCACGGGAGCGCGAACGCAACCAGGCGGATCTCCGGCCCGTCGAGGATCCGCCGGAAGTGCGTCGCGGCGCTCTCCGCCGGGACGGCCCCGAACAATGCCAGCTCGGACACCAACCCCGGGCGTCGCTCTAGGTCCCGGCTAAGTCCGTGGAGGTGCCCTCGAAGCATCAATGCCAAGTTGAGATCGTTCCACCGATCGACGGAGTCGCTTGACGAGGGGCTCCGACGGGCGGCGAGAGCGCGGGCCACCAGCACCGCGCTTTCCGCGGAATCCGGCCGCCGCATGAGCGCGGGCAACGCGGTGGTCAAGGCCTCGGTCTGGGCGCTGTCGAGAGCCTGCTGGATATCGCCTGATCGCGCCGCCCCGGGGTCGAGCAGGCGACTCACCAGCCGCATCCCCTCGGTATTCACGGCGTTTGGGTTCTGCGCCAGGTAGGGGACCAGATACCGCTGCATCGCGTCGGGCCCTTCCCTGGCGGCGATCTCGATCGGGTGGACATAGCTTGGGCCGAAGCTGGAGTCGAGCGCGATCGCCCGGTCGAACGCATCCAGCACCCTGGCTGCCGAGATGCCAACCATGGGGCCGACATGCTCGCGGGCCTCGCCCAGCAAGTACCACCCTTCAGGATCGTCAGGGTACGACCGGGTGGCGACCTCGAGGACGGCAAACAGCCGGTGGGTGCGGGACCACCAACCAGAGTCCGCCTGGACCGCCATCGGGCCTGCCTTGAGGAGCGAGGCAAAGAGGGAATCTGAGACCGTGAGCAGGCTGTCGCGCCGGGACAACCCATGGGTGAACCGGCCGGCCCGAATGGCGTAGGCGTTGGAGAGGGAGTCGTCGCCGCCGCGAATCCACCCGAGGGCGAGGCTGGCGCGTCGCAACGCTGGTGCAAAGGTGCTGTCGTCCGCGATGGCGCGCTCGTAATAGACCAGCGCCGAATCCCAATTGGTCCGGCGGAGAAACTGCTCCCCCTGAAGGAATGCCTTCAAGGCGGGAAGCGAGGTCGAGCCGAGCGAGGCCAGGCGCACGGCCCCGATGGGACGGGTTCGCCCCAGTTCCCGCAGCACCTCCACCGTGAGCGAATCAGCCAGCCGGTCCACCCGCCCGGCCAGGTCGCGTCGCTCGATCTCGGCCAACACCGAATGGCGGCGCACGTCGAACAGGGTGGCGGTTACCCGAACCGAGTCTCCCCCCGACGTCGTCAGGCGCCCGAACAGGGCGAGTCCTGCCCCGGTCCGCTGTCCCAGCTCCAAGGCGGATGCGGGATCGGCGCGACCGCTCCAGCGCTGAATCACCACGGTGGGTGAGACTGTTCTAAGCGGACCGGCGCCGTCCAGGTTGGCGGAGAGCACGTCCACCAATCCCTCGTGCCAGAGGGCCAGGGGCTGGTCGAGGACGTCGAACGGCGCCACCGCGACCAGAGTCGGATCCAGCTCCGGGCGGCTCCGGGTACGCAGGAACGCCCAAGCCGCGGCCACGAGGCCGATCAGCGCCAGGATCGCGACGGGAATGAGCCACCGGCGACGGTTGGCCTCCCGTCCCGCCCCGACCTCTCCCCCTGTCCCCTTCTCCCTGAAGGGAGAGGGGGAACTCGCCGGTTGGCTCAGGGCGGTGGCAAACTCCGCCGCGGTGGCGAAGCGATCCGCCGGCGTGCGCGCCAGCGCTTTGGTGATGGCCTGTTCGACGGCGGGCGGCACGTCACGCACCGTCGAGAGGTGGGGCACCGGTTCGCTGAACCGCTTCGCGAGGATCGCCTGCGCGGTGGGGCCGGCGTAGGGCGGCTCCCCCGCCAGCATCTCGTAGAGCACGCAGCCCAAGGCGTAGAGATCGCTCCGAGCGTCCAGCTCCGTGCTGCCGGTCGCCTGCTCCGGGCTCATGTAGGCCGCGGTTCCGATCGCGAGCCCGGTCTCCGTCAGCTTCTCGCCACCCGCGGCTCCGATCGCCCGGGCAATGCCGAAGTCCGCAACGACGGCCTGGTCGCCGCTCAGCAGGATGTTTTCCGGTTTGATGTCCCGGTGGATCACCCCGTGCTCGTGGGCGTAGGCCAGCGCGGAGGCCACTTGGCGGGTGATCTGGAGGGCGTCGATCAGCGGGAGTTGCTTCTCCCGCTCGAGCCGGTCCCGCAACGATTCACCCTCCACATACGGCATCACGTAATACGGTAGGGACGACCCACCGGGTCGCCCTTCCGGGTCGTCGATCACGCCGGAATCCAGCAGCGGCAGAATGTGAGGATGATTGAGCCGGGCCGCGATTTCGATTTCACGGAGGAAACGATCGGGGCCGAGGATGGCGGCCAACTGGGGGTGGAGAACCTTGAGGGCGACCGGGCGACTGTGCTTGAGATCGCGGGCCAGGAACACGGTGGCCATGCCCCCGCGACCCAGTTCACGCTCGACGGTGTAACGGCCGGTGAGAGCGGCGCTGAGGCGATCCAGGAGGGAAGCCATTAGCCGTTAGCCATTAGCCGTTGGCCATCCGCCATAAGCCGAAGGCCTTGAGCCTTGGGCGAATTGCTCGCGGAACCCGGAACTCGGAACTCCCCGAGTCCTGAATCCCGAATCCTCACTCCCGACTCTTCTCGTACGGCACAATATTCTGCCATTCGTCGGCGTCCGATCGCGCCACCACCGCGACCACCGGCTCGGTGTCGCTCAGGTTGAATACCTCGTGGGGCACCCCGGGCTCGATATAGATGAAGTCGCCGGCCTGATTCTCGATGATCTTCTTGAGTCCCGGGCCGTACTCGTGGCGCACCCGGCCCTGGAGAATGTAAAGCATCAGCTCGAAGCCGACGTGAATGTGAGCGTAAGCCACGCCACCAGGCGGAACCGTGGCGACGTTCATCGAGAGCTTGGTGGAGCCGACATTCTTCCGCGACATCCCCGCCTTGTAGTGAATCCCGTTCCAGTCCCGGCAGTTGCCGCTGCCCCGGATCACGAAAATGCCTTCGCCACCTTCGACGATGCTCTTGAGGTCCTGCTCGGTCATGGTCATGGTGCCCTCTCCCCTGGCCCAGTTGGGTATGGCCGCGGATGAACGCGGATGAACGCGGAATCGGCAGAGGAGGGTCTACCGGAACCCGGTCGAAGCATACGCTCCGATTGGGATACCGGCCAGCGCCGCGGCCCTTTCACTGTGAGTCGTCCTTGCGACAATCGATGCCCGCATGAATAATGGAGCCGTAGCCTTTCACCCAGAGGAGGGGAGCATGAAAGCCTCGAACCAGAGCAGGAAACCGGACAAGAACAAGAAGTTGAAGAACCTGGCCAAGCGGATGGGGCCCGATCAGGCCACTCAGGTAAGGGGGGGGGCGGCTTCCGCGCAGGCCGGAAAGAAGGGCGC
>JBGPJS010000153.1:0-8425 GCA_041485505.1 Gemmatimonadota bacterium
CAGCTCATATTCTCGTCGCGGGGGACGTTGATGGTGCACACCGAGGTGGGGTTGTGGGTGGTCCCACCCCATCAGGCACTGTGGGTGCCGGCGCGCGTCCCCCACAGCGTCGAGGCGGTCGGGCGGGTCGCGTTGCGCTCCCTGTACCTCAACCACTCACTCTGGAAGCGGCTGCCGGCCACCTGCACGGCGGTCGAGGTCTCTCCCCTGCTCCGGGAGCTGTTGCGCCGGACCCTCCGACTGCGAACCCTCGATCGGCGCCGCAGGGAAGAACGCAATCTCATGGAAGTCCTCCTCGATCAGCTCACCCTGCTGCCGCTGACGCCGATCGACCTGCCCACGCCGAAAGACCCCCGCGGGGTGCGCGCCGCCGCCTTGATGCGAGCGACCCCCGAGGCTCGGCACACCCTGGCCCAGGTTGGCCGCCATGCGGGGGCCAGCCCGCGGACGCTGGAGCGGCTATTCCAGACCGAGACCGGGCTGGCGTTCGGCGCCTGGCGACAGCGGGCCCGCCTGCTCCGGGCCTTGCAGGTCCTGGCCGATGGCGGCACCGTCACTAGTGCCGCGATCGCGGTCGGTTACGACAGCACCAGCGCCTTTGTCGCCGCGTTCCGGCGGGCGCTGGGCACTACGCCGGGCCGGTATTTCAGAAAGGTGGCGCGGGAGGATGAGTGATGAGACGGATGTTCCCTCTCGCCCCCCGCGACAGCCCTCCGCGGACCCCATCCTGGTGAGCCGCCCAGTGCCGCGGTAGAACAAATAGGGAGCCAGTTCCGGGTGGGGGTTCCAGGTAGTTGAAGTGGTTTCGCCGCCAGGAGGTCGGGGAGGGCCGCTCCCTGTCAGCGCCGCACTCCGTCGAAGGCCGCGGCCGCCCCCTTCTGCAGGAGCGACCAATCGAAGCCGAGCAAGATCATCTTGTAGCCGGCCTCGACCATCCGGTTGGCCTGAGGCGGCGAGAAGGCGACCCCACCCAACGCGACCTTGGCTTTGAGAATACCCTGCTCGGCCAGCCGGATGGCCTCCTGGACCTCGGCGTGATCGGCATTGCCATACTGCCCAAGGCTGGTGGCCAGATCGCCCGGCCCGATGATCGCCACATCGACACCCGGCACCGCAACGATCTCATCGATGCTGCGGACAGCGTCGATATGCTCGATCATGATCATCGAGATCACGCTCTCGTTGGCCGCCTGCAGGTAGTCGCGCATGGTCATATCCCAACGGAGCGGCGCGTAGAACGGGCCCCACATCCGCTCCCCGACGGGTGGATATCGCACCATTTTGACTGCGGCCTCCGCGTCGGCCTTGCTGCATACCATCGGTACCGTGATTCCGAGCACGCCCGCATCGAGCAGCGGTTTCGCCAGCCAGGGGACATTGGCCGCAATGCGTGCCACCGGCACGGCGGGGGTTCCGGCGGTCGCGATAATCATCGCATGGGCCGACGCGAGGTCGATCGGCCCGTGCTCCATGTCGATCAGCAGGAAATCGAACCCTGACCGCGCCAGCACCTGCACTACCTGGGGGCTCGGCATGGTGACCAGAGCACCGAACACCGGCTTGCCGGATTGCCAGAGCGTCTTGATCCGATTCAGCGACACGGTAGAGTTCCGAGTTCCGAGTTCCGAGTTCCGAGTTCCGAGTTCCGAGCTCCGAGTTCCGCGTTCTCCTGCTCCCTGTTCCCCGTTCCCGTTTCCCTCACGGATCAGTCCCGAGCCCGGCGTAATACCCGGCCACCCGGTCGTGGGCTCCCTGCTTCGTGTACACGTCCGGGAGCCGCGATTCGATGACGCCGGCGATCACCGCCGCCACTTCCTCCGCGCTCTGCGAATCGGGCAGCTGGCGCGAGTCGGGGCCACCGTGGCTGGCGTTGATTCCGAACTCGGTCCGGACCACCCCCGGGGAGACCAACGAGAACTGGATTCCCGGGTGGGTCTGCTGCACCTCGGCGCGGAAATTGGCGGTGAGGGCGTTGAGAAAATGCTTGGCCCCGTTGTAGGCCGAGCGGATGACCGCGAACGGAATCCGTCCAAGCATGGACGAGACGTTGATCACCTGCCCTGCCCCACGGGTCTTGAAGTGCGGCAACACCTCCTGCATTCCGTACAGGGCGGACTTGATGTTGATCCGCACCATGTCGTCGATGTCCTCGTCGGTGAGCTGCGACGGCTGGCGCGAGATCCCCTGCCCCACGTTGTTCACCCAGACGTCGATGTGACCGAAGTGTGCCAGCGACTCATCGACCACCCGGCGCACCTCCTCCCGACGGGCTACGTCCGCGACGATCGGGTGGGCCCGCTCTCCGCAACGAACGGCCACCGCACGGAGCGCATCCTCCCGCCGAGCCACCAGCACCAGCGACGCACCGCGCTTTGCCAGCAGCTCGGCCAGCGCGGCGCCGATCCCGCCGCTGGCACCGGTAATCACTACCACTTTGTCAGCCATGCCGGTCCCCTTTGTGGCCGCGCTCGAAACGTCGCGTCTCGATGTACCTGGCCTCCAAGCAACGCCCGCGCGGCCATCGCGGGTCAGGTTGGAGGTTCACTGCCCCCGGGTCTCGAGCCACTGCGCCCACCGGATGATCCCGCGCTCACCGTCGGACACCAGATTGTGCCCCGCCCGAAAGGCTGCTGCCGTCCGGCCCGGGACCGGGATCGAAAGCGACGGCTTGCGGATACCACGCGCGGTTTTCCACGCCGCCGCCGCATCGGCCAGTGTTAACGCTTCGGGCCCGCCGAAGTCCGGCAGCATGCCGCGGGGCCCTTCGGCGATGGCGCGGACCAGCCGCCCGGCGACCTCCTTGGTGGCGACACTCTGGATGCGAAATCCGGCCGGGAGCGGGAACACCAGAGGGATCCGGGCGACGCTTCCGAACACCTGGTCGACGAAGGAATGGAACTGGGTCGCGCGGAGGATCGAATACGGGGCTCCGCTCTCTTTGAGAACCCGTTCGGCCGCGAGCTTCTGTCGGTAATACGCAAGCGGGATCCGGTCGACCCCGACAATGGAAACGTAGACCAGATGCCCAACTCCTGCATGGCGCGCCGCGTCAGCCAATCGGCGGGTGCCTTCGATATCGACCGGGATCGGATTCCTGGGGTCGCTCGCGGCATGCACCACAGCGTCGGTCCCGATGAGCGACTGATCGAGTCCCGCGCCCGTGACCAAGTCCGCCGTAGCCCATTCCGTTGACTCGGGCGCCTCAGGCGGCCGGCGGCCACGGCTTAGAACCCGCACCGTATGACCGGCGGCCAGCGCCGCGCGAACCACTTCGCGCCCGAGATGCCCGGTGCCCCCGGTCACCAGTAGGTTCATCGAATCTCTAGTCGGAAGCGACCTCGAGACCGGCGGGTCTACGGCACCTTGGCCGGTACCCGAATGCTGACGCTAGCCCAGGACCCCGCCCGCCCGCCCGTGCGCCCAGTGGCGTACCGAAGGTCGCTCATCAGCACGCTGAGGCTATCGCCCCTCTGCTCACTTCGGAACTGAGGGAAGCGAGCCCACTGCAGAAACTCAACACCGGCCCTGGTGGCCGAGGCCGCCGGCACCCCCGGTTCGCTCCACCCCACGGACACTCGCGGGCCGGCCGCGTACTTCGTCTGCCAGCCCCAGGTCAGCTCCCCTTCCTCGTATTGCGTGCCGAGATCCCGGATCACGGTGCGCCGGAACGGATTGAGGAATACCGGCGACACCAGCGTGCGCCTCGCGGCGGGGGGCTCCGCCTGCTGCTCCACCACGCGCACGCCCAGGCGGGACGAGCTGGCCATCAGGCCCATATAGACCAGGCTAACAACGAGAGCGACATGGGCCGGCCGTCCCGCCCACTCCAAGGATGGCGGAGATTCTGCTGGGGCGGAGGTGGCCGCGAGACGGGCCCGACGGCGACTCAGGATTACACCGACGCCGAGGGCCAGCCAGAGCCAGGGATCGATGATGAAGAGGGCGTCGCCGTAGAACCAGCGGGGAGAGAATGGCATGAGCAGGCGGACACCGTAGGTATTGAGCAGATCGAGCAGCGGGTGGGAGGCAACACCGATCGTGGCGAGCCCGAGGACCCAGCCGACCCGCACCTCCGGGACACCCCGCCCCCACCGGCGTCTGACCAAGCGGTCCCAACTCACCACGGCCGCAGTAAGCAGGAGGGGAAGGGCGATCACGGCCAGCACCCCATGGGTCCAGCCCCGGCGAAAGGCGAGCGCATCGGTGCCGGTGCCCACGACGTAGGCGAGTCCGTCGATGTCGGGCAGGTTGGCGCCAATGAGGAGTGTCGCGGTTCCGAGGCCGGAGCGACGCTTGAGGCCGGACTCGGCCAGCGCGAGGCCGACCAGGGAGTGGGTGAGGTTATCCATCGTAGATTGGGCCGAGAAGGGAGAATGCCGCCGAAGTGTTTCGGGCGACTTGGAGCGACTGTGGTCTACGAGCGCTTGCTGTCCAACAGCCAATCGATAGGCCCAACCCACGGGGCCCTACAGGTGTTTCCATTCGGGGTGGCATTTGTCTTGCGCGAGAGGAACGAGCTGAATGTTCATTCGTTGGTTTGAATCTACGCGGGGGGCGCTCGGGGACACGGTCGTCCTGGCCTGAGCTTCGGGTACGGGCGCCAGGCCTCGGCGAGGCGGTCGCGTTGACGGTCACAACCGGGACGGGCTGGACATCGGCAGCCCCATCCTCGTGCCGGTGGTGCTCTAAGGGAGGCGCGTCGGGTGCGGTAGCCTCGCTTGCCATTCGTCACCACCCGCTTCACGTTTAGAGGCCTATTCCTTTCTCCTAGTGTCGCGGACCACGCATGACGATTGCAATAGTGCTCAAGGTCGGCGATGGCCTTGTACTCGGAGCGGACAGTGCCTCCACGTTAGGTAATCAAGACGGGGTGGTGAACGTCTACTTCAACGCCGAAAAGATCATCAATCTTCACAAGGGTCTGCCGATCGGCGCTGTGACCTACGGCCTCGGCAACATTGATCGTCGCTCGACAACAAGCCTCGCCAAGGAGCTCCGCGAGCGCTTCATGGGGACGGACCCGAAATGGGCGCTCGACAAGGCCGGCTATACAGTGCAGCAGGTGGCCAATCAAATGAAGGAATTCTTCCGTGATGAGTACTACGCGAAGGAGTACCCGCAGAAGGTCAAGGACAATCACGGCAACGCGAAGGACGTATACGCGCAGATGGGCTTTGTAGTTGCCGGGTACTCGGCAGGACAACGACAGGGCGAGGCCTACACGGTGGAGATCGACGACAAGGGGGTCTGCACCGTGTCACCGGTCCTGGCCGTCAACGGCTACGGCGCTGTGGCCAAGGGCCAACCTGAAGCAGTGCTTCGTCTCCTGAACGGCTGGTCGCCACGGGTGTACGAGGGAATGGTGGCCTCTGGCATCGACGCCAAGGACGCGATGAAGTTCTTGACGGGCCTCCAGATGGAGCCTCTCGTGCAGGCTTACATGCCAATTCAAGATGGCATCGACCTGGTCCGATACCTGATTCAGGTCACCGAGGGTTTCGTTCGCTTCACGCCCGGGGCGCCTACCGTACATGAGCCAGTCGATTTGGCCGCAATCACTTACCATGAGGGGTTCCGCTGGGTACAGCGCAAGCATTACTATTCACCTGCGCTGAACCCTCCGCCCCCGTCGGTGTAAGTGCGGCTTCCACTAGGAGGGCAACCATGATGTTCAACAAGGACGGAACCATGGAAGGGTATGTGTACCCGAAGCCCAGCATTGAGGGCGGGATCGTCCGATCCGAGCCGTCGCCGCCCGCGCTCCTTTCGAAAGAGAACGCGAACAAAATCCGAGAGGCGGTAAGAAATACCAACGCACCCGGGCCGCCGCGTCAATCTCAGCCATCCCGTTAGCAATGGATCGAGTTGACATGAAGAGGGCCCCGCATACGCGGGGCCTTCTTGTTGCCTACTTCTGGCGGTTGTACGGCGACTGGTTCGTCGGCTTAAGCGAGACATTTTCCTCGCTCGCTTTGGTCCTTACCGCATCCTCTGTGCGTCCCAGCTTGAGCCCGATGACCCGCGTCGGGGTGTTCTCTTTCGCGAGCGACCTGAGCTCCTTGACGTTGCCGGACGTCCACGGCTTGCCGCTATTACGGTTGTACTTCACCACGTTTGAATCACCCCCCTTCTGTTCTCCAAAGGCCTGATTAAGTGGGGCGTCCGCGTGCCCACCCGGAACAGGGATCCCAGTCCGCTTTGGCCCTGTGATCCCCGTCCGCTGGCTCGATGATTCGCGCGGCGGGAGAGGCAGCAGTCGAAGGCGCTGCAGTGGCGGAGCAAAGAAATCGTCGTCGAGACCCACCAGGTCGCGAAGGTCCGATTCAGAGAGTGCTGTGTCGTCCACCAGTTGGTTCACGGTGATTACCCGGCTCTCGATCATCAGCCTGATGGCATCACGTAACAGTCCCGGACGTTCCGGCAGCAGTTCCTCATCCAGAGGCTCCACGGCGCGCCACCCGCGCCGGGTGAGACTCCTCCACATCGCCTGCTCTGCTTCCGGTGTCACCATCCCGAGGTCACGGGCGCGATTGAGCATCGCTTGAATGGACACTTTCCATTTGGGCTTTAGGATTCGGAAGGTTTCCAGCGTCGGCCACCGGACATCGGCCCGGAACGCTTCTTCGGGCAGAAGGAACGCGCTAGCGAAACGCCAAGCCTGTGCTTCGACCTGCTTGAAGGTCTGCTTGTCATCGAGCACTGCGATCGGCACATCCCTGTGCAACACCAAGTGCCCCAACTCATGGCACAGACTCATCCGACTCCGTGCCGCCGAGGCCGACACTCCTTCGATCACGATGAAGGGCCGATGGTCAAGCCACCCTGAGAAAGCCTCAAGAGCCTCGGACCACATGCCGGTGCTGCTAACTACAACACCGTGGTTCTCCAGCAACATCGTGACGTCGCTGATCGCACCATCCCCAAAGCCCCAAGCGCGGCGAACGAAGGTCGCGATCTCCTCGACCTGGCCGGGTTCAAGCGTGGGCCAATTGGGTGCAGGCTCCGGGACAGGGATCAGCACAGGAGGCAGCTGCACAAACTGCTCGACGTAAGACGTCAGTTCCCCGAGCCACTTGTGGCGCTCCGCAGCCCGCATCCGAGCACCCTTCGTTGCAGACGCCAGCGAGCGGAAGTAAAGCGGGACTGCCTCATCATACGGGAAAGGTCGGAGGAAGAAATCGGGCTGCAGGTTCAAGGCCGCACTCAGTCGTTCCATCACCTCCGGCCTCGGCGTCTGCGTTCCCGCCTCGTACTGGGCAACAGCCTGTCGAGTCACGCCGAGCAGCTCTGCCAGCGCAAGGGCACTGAGTCCGCGCGCTTCCCGCGCGGACCGAAGTCGTCGGCCCACGAACCCCGGAGTGCCTGGACGTCCACGCCTCACGCGGAATCCCCCTCCCATTTCGCGCCGGGCTTGAGCGTCAGGGTGCGGGTCGGCACGACCTCCTCGACGCCCGTGAGTCCCGCGTTGGCCGTCATGTAGTCCGTCAAGAGATCAATCTGCACATCGAGGTAGGTCGCGTGGTCCGCAGTTGGGAACCGGACCGCGACAAAGGCCGGGGCCGGCCCGCCCTGATCGCCGCCGTGGAGGATCACGCCGTAGAGCTTAGCGTCCGCCGATACCGGGGTCTCACCGAAAAGGTTCCCCTGGAGCGACTGTATCGCGATGTTGAGCCGGTAGTTCGAGAGCCGGATCATCATGTGCGGACTAATGGCGCGGGCGACCAGGATGCGCACATCACCGATTGCGAGGGCGACGGTCACGGTATTGCCCCCAGGCTCAATGATCTCTGCAGTGAGCCCCGGGTAGATGTCCGCCAACCGCTGGAGATCCTCATGAATGCGAGCCCGGCGGACCCAAGGCCGGATCTCCCGGTTGAAAGGCGCTCGGGCGAGCAAAGCAGCCTGCTCATGTGCTTCGGCGTAGTGATGCAGGATGATGCCGGTGACCTCTCTCAAGAGGTCGGGAGGGACGGAGGCTCGGAAGAGGTCCCCCACTTCCTGCTCCGATGATAGCTGACTCACATTAGCTCCTTTAGCCTATTGGCGCCAAGTAATATGGTGAGTTGCTATCAATAACGCAAGTAAGTCATCAGGTCATTGGATGGTATACTGTCCCCGCTTCGGTGTCCAAACAGTGACCCACCCCCTTCCCAAACGACGGACCGGCCCCTCATGACCTGCCATACCCACTACCTCTGGTTCGAAACCAAGCAGCGCCAGGAAATCATCGATATCACCGATTCCGTCGCCGAGCAGGTGAAGTTGAGCGGCGCCATGGAAGGCTTCGTCCTGGTCTCGGCCATGCACATCAGCGCGTCGGTCTTCGTCAACGATCACGAGTCCGGGCTCTGGCAGGATATTCTCAAATGGCTGGAGGAGACCATCGCGCCCTGGGACCCGGAACGCTACCGGCACAACGAGACCG
>JBGPJS010000154.1:0-8405 GCA_041485505.1 Gemmatimonadota bacterium
ACGCTGCTCTTCACCAATGCGGGCATGGTGCAGTTCAAGCGGGTCTTCCTGGGTCAGGAGCGGCGGGACTACCTCCGCGCCACCACGGTCCAGAAGTGCGTACGGGCCGGGGGTAAACACAACGATCTAGAACAGGTCGGCCATACCAAGCGGCATCACACCTTCTTCGAGATGCTGGGCAACTTCTCCTTCGGGGACTACTTCAAGCGGGAGGCGATCGCTTACGCCTGGGAGTTCGTCACCGGCCCGCAATATCTCGGCATCGATCCCGCCCGGCTCCGGGTTACCGTGCACCACGGCGACCAGGAGGCCCGCGCGCTCTGGCGCGAGATCGCCGGCCTGCCCGACGACCGCATCTACGGGCTTGGGGACAAGGACAATTTCTGGCAGATGGGCGACACCGGGCCGTGCGGGCCCTGCAGCGAGATCTATGTAGACCTCAACTGGGCGGACCGCCGGACCGCCGGACCGCCGGACCGGGTGCCGCAGGCCGAGTTCGAGGAGCAGGCCGAGGCCGGCCGCTACCTCGAGATCTGGAACCTGGTGTTCATGCAGTTCGATCGCTCGGCCGATGGCACCCTGACGCCGCTGCCCAAGCCGTCGGTGGATACCGGGGCGGGTCTCGAGCGGATTGCGGCCGTCCTGCAGGGCGAAGATTCGAATTTCCATACCGACCTCTTCCTCCCGCTTCTCCAGGAGGTCGAGAGGCTGGTCGGCCGCCCTTACGATCGCGGCCCCGGCGGGGCTGGGTATCGGGTGCTGGCCGATCACGCGCGGGCAGTGAGCTTCCTGCTGGCCGACGGGTTGTATCCCGGCAACGAAGGCCGCGGCTACGTCCTGCGCCGGATTCTCCGGCGAGCGGTACGCCATGGGTATCTGCTGGGACGCCGGGCGCCGACCCTGGCACCACTCACCGACATCGTGGTTCGTGAGATGGGCCCGGTCTACCCCGAACTCTCCGCCAAGGCGAAATACATCCGGGACGTGACTGGTCAGGAGGAGGAGCGATTCCTCGAGACCATCGAGGGGGGGCTGGGCCGGCTGGAAGAGATCGTCAAGTCCGGCGCCCGGACCATTCCGGGCGAGGAGGCCTTCAAGTTGTACGACACCTACGGATTCCCGATCGACCTGACCCAGATCATCGCGGAGGAACGGGGCGTGAGCGTCGATCAAGCCGGCTTCGATCGGGCGCTCGAGGAGCAGCGGCAACGCTCTCGGGACGCTCGAGTCGGGACCGGCTCGGTCGCCATCGGCCTTCAGGTGAAGGGCGAGGGCTGGCAAGAAGTCCGCGAAGGGCGCCAGGAGTTTGTTGGTTACCGGCACGATGAGGCTTCCACCGACATCCTGGCCTTCCGCCAGGCGGGCGACCGGGTGGAGGTCATCCTCCGGGAAAACCCGTTCTACGTCGAGTCTGGCGGTCAGGTCGGCGACACCGGAGACCTCGCCGGAGCCGGTTGGACCATGCTGGTTGATACGGTGCGAAAGGATCCCCACGGCACCGTGGTCGCCGGCCCCTTCGCTGAGGCGTTCGAGCCGACCGCGGTCGAGGCCAGGGTCGACACAGCCCGGCGACGGGAAATCGAGCGCAACCACAGCGCCACTCACCTGGTGCACTACGCCTTGCGCACCCACCTGGGGACCCACGTGCGGCAGCAAGGATCGCTGGTGGAGCCGGGGCGCTTACGCTTCGACTTCTCCCATCATGGGCCGATCGAGCCCGCGACGCTGGAGGCTATCGAGCGCGATGTGAACGCGCTCGCCCTGGAAAATATTCCAGTCGAGACCCGGGAGATGGCCTATCCCGACGCCCTCAAGCTTGGCGCGATGGCCTTCTTCTCCGAGAAATACGGCGATCGGGTCCGGGTCGTCACTATGGGGCCTTCCATCGAGCTCTGCGGCGGGACCCACGTGCGCAGTACGGCCCAAGTCGGGCTGTTCCGCTTCGCGTCCCAGGGCGGTGTCGCGGCCGGAGTCCGGCGTATCGAGGCGACGACGGGAACGGAATCACTGGAGAGCGTGAAGCGGCTCCAGCAGCGGCTCACCGAGGCGGCGGAATCGCTCAAGACCCATCCCGATCACCTGCTCCGCAAGATCGAGCAGCTGCTGCAGGAGCGCACCAAGCTCGAGGCCCGGGTGGGTGAGCTTCTCAAGAGTGGTGGGGCGGCCGGCATTCCCAAAGGGACGGAACTTCAGATCGGCGGGGTGTCGGTCACACTGGCCGAGACGCTCTCGGAGGACCGGGAAGAGATCGGGGCCCTGGCCGATAGCTTTCGCCAGGGCAAGTCGAAGTCCGTCCTGGTTCTCTTCGGTACCAGGGGACGGGGGGCGGTGCATGTCGCGGTCACCGACGACCTGGTCAAGGCCGGGCGCAAAGCCGGTGATCTGGTCAACCGGATCGCTACGGTGAGCGGCGGCAAGGGGGGAGGGCGCCCCCAGTTCGCGTCGGCAGGGGCGGGTAGTCCGGACCGGCTTGGCGCGGCCCGCGAGGCGGCGCCCGCGGTGGTCGCGGCCTGGCTTGAGAACGGTGAGCGGTGAGCGGTGAGCGGGCGGGTGGGTCGAGGATGGCGGATTGGCTCGACGCCAGGATTCGGCATGCTCCTCCCGTACTGCGGCAGCGGATCGCGGAACTTGCGGCCGGGTCCCCCCGGGGTGGTTCACCGGCCGATGCGCTCGCAATCCTGGCCCGGGAGGTCGTGACCCGGGTCGCCCAGAGTTCGGGAGACCGCTCGGTCGCGCTGGATCTGCTGGCCGCCGATGCGCTGATCACGCTCGCCCTCCTGGCTCAGGCGGAGACCGAGCCGTCCCGGCTGACCGAGTTTGCCCAACAATTGCTGACAGCCGGGCCCGCCCGCGCGTGATCGACCTACATTCCCATCTGCTTCCGGGGGTGGACGATGGCTCCAAGTCCGTGGAGCAGTCGTTAGGCGTGCTACACGCCATGGCGGAGCAGGGAATCACCGGGATCTGCCTCACCCCTCACCTGCTGGCCAGCCGCGCCCACAAAGGAGTCCCAGCCGTCCACGACGCCGCGTTCGAGGCCCTCTCCCGCGCGGCGGACGGTGCGGCGGTGCGCCTCCATCGGGGGGCGGAGGTGATGCTCGACCGACCGCTTCCCGCGTCGGTCTACGCCGAGCGGCGGATTACCCTGGGCGGCTCCCGCTACATTCTCGTCGAGTTTACCCGCCTGGTCACCGGCCAGACGGTGCTGCAGGCGCTCACACTGTTGGCCGAGACCGGGCTGGTGGCGATAGTAGCACATCCGGAGCGCTACAGTTCCTGTACGCCGCACATGGTGGCGCGGTGGCGGGAGACCGGCGCCCGGATGCAGGTCGACGCAACAACGCTGCTCTCGGCGCGGGGCCGGGGGGAACGGGCCCGCCAGCTGGTGGCGCACGGCCTGGCCGATATCGCCGCGGGGGACAACCATGGCGATGACCGCACCCTCCTGGCGGGCCACCAGTTGCTGGTGGAACAGGGGGGCACCATTCAGGCTGAGCTTCTGATGGAGAAAAATCCGGCCGCGATTCTGGCCGATGGCGTGCTGGAGCCGGTCCCGCCACTGGAGTGGCACCGGTCCATCCTTCAGCGCCTGCGGCGACTCTTCGAGGGGGATGCGGAGTGAGCCAAGCAAGGGTAGTGGCCGCCCTCAAGGGCCTGGCCGCTGCGGCCCAGGAGACGGCCGCGCTCGCGCCAGCGGTGGTGGCGCTTGCCGCGCGGTACGTCGCCACCCTCCGGCAGGGGGGAATACTCTACTTCATCGGCAACGGGGGAAGTGCGGCCGGCGCCCAGCACATCGCGGCGGAGTACGTGGTCCGACTTGGTAACAACCGGAAGGCCCTGGCTGCGATGGCTCTGACCACCGACAGCTCAGTTCTCACCGCGGCGGGGAACGACCTCGGCTTTGAGGAGGTCTTCGCCCGGCAGATCGAGGCGCTCTGTCGTCCGACCGATCTGCTGATCATCCACAGCACCAGCGGGCGGAGTCCCAACCTGATCCGGGCTGCGCGCGCCGCCCGGGCCAAAGGCGTTCCGGTGGCTGCGTTGCTCGGTGGGAACGGTGGTGCGCTCCGGGAGCTGGTGGATCACGCGATTGTGGTTCCCAGCGATGAGACCAGCCACATCCAGGAAATCCACCTGGCGCTAGAGCATGTGATCTGCGAGCTGGTGGAGGAGGAATTCAGTAAGCAGTAAGCAGTAAGCAGTGAACAGTGAACAGTGAACAGGGAACGGGGAACGGGGAACGGGAAGCAGGGAACCCCGAATACCACCAGTGTCAAAGTGAGCCTGTTCTTGATCGATCTCAGCGGAAAAATCGCTCTCGTCACCGGGGCCTCCCGCGGCATCGGGCGCTCGGCTGCGCTCTTGCTGGCGCGGGCGGGTGCCGATGTGGCGCTCACCTACCACACCCGCCGGAACGAGGCGGAGGCAGTGGCCGAGGAGGTCAGGAAGCTGGGTCGGCGGGGGTTTGCGGTTGGCGGCGACCACAGCGACGGTGATACGGTCGAGCGGATTTTCCACGAGGTGCGCGGGACTTTCGGGAAGCTCGATATCTTCGTGGGCAACGCGGGAATCTGGCCGGCCGAAGACGTCGCGCTCCGGGATCTTACCGCTCTGCGCTGGCGCCAGACCATGGCCGCGAATCTCGACTCGGTCTACTACACCACGCGGGCGGCGCTCGGGCTGATGAAGGACGGCGGCACGGTGGTGCTGGTCTCCAGCACCGCGGGTCAGCGGGGCGAGGCCTTTCACGCCGACTACGCGGCTTCCAAGGGCGCCATGATCGCGCTGGTCAAATCGCTGGCGATCGAATGCGCCCCGGCGATCACCGTCAACAGCGTGGCCCCCGGGTGGGTGGATACCGAAATGAGCCAGCCTGCCTTCGGTGCCGGAGGGCGGGAACGCATTGCCCGAACCATTCCCCTCCAGCGGATCGCCAGCGCCGACGACATCGCGGGACCGATCCTCTTCCTCTGCAGTCCCCTGGCGCGGCATATCACGGGCGAGATCCTGAATGTGAATGGGGGAAGCGTGCTGTGTGGGTAGTTCCGGGTTCCGGGTTCCGAGTTCCGAGTTGACCTCGCGAGGGCGGCTCCATCCCCCACGAACGGAACGTTGATGTGACCCCAACACGGAACTCGGAACCCGGAACTCGGAACTCGGTATGATCCACCTCCTCTTCACTGGCGGCACCATCTCCATGCAGCGGGACGAGCGCGCCGGCGGTAACGTGCCGGTGCACGGTGGCGAAGCGTTGGTGGGATTCGCACCGGAGCTCCGCCTGATCTCCCGGTTTCGGATCGAAGACTGGGGCAGATATCCGGCCTGCCATATGGGGCCGGCCAAACTGTGGGAGCTGAGGAACCGGGTGGAGGCGGTCGCGCGGGGAGACGGAACGCCAGCTCAGGAACGGCCCCGGGGGATCGTCATCACCCACGGCACCGACACCATCGAGGAAACCGCCTACCTGCTGGCGCGCACGCTCGACCCCGCGATCCCGGTCGCCATCACCGGTGCCATGCGCACCTCGAGCGATGAGGCGTGGGATGGACCCCGGAACCTGACCGATGCGGCCCGGGTGGCCGCGGCGCCGGAAAGCGCCGGCCGCGGGACGATGGTGGTCTTCGCAGGAAAAATCTTTTCCGGCCTGCAGGCCGTGAAAACCGACACAGTAGCCCTTGAGGCGTTCTCGGCCCCGCATGCAGCCCCCGTCGGTGTCGTGAAGGGCGAGACGATTCAGTACTTCGAACCGCCCGCCTGCCCGCCGGCGACCGGTAGGGAGTCCTTTAGGGCCCGCCCGCCCGCCGACCTCACCGCCCGCGTCGCCCTGATCCCCATGGTCATCGGTGACCAGGGCCAGCTGCTCGACCTGGCGCGTCCGCTGCATGATGGGGTGGTAGTGGTGGCATTCGGGAGCGGAAATATTCCCCCCGGTGCCGTGCCGGCGGTCGGGCGCTGGATCGCCGAGGGGAAGCCGGTGGTGCTGGCCAGCCGATGCCTCAGCGGCCAGGTGACCGCGACCTACGCGTTCCCGGGGGGCGGCGCGACGCTGATCCGAGCGGGGGTTCTTCCCGCGGGGCCCCGCACCCCGTCGCAGGCGCGGATGGAGCTGAGCATCGCGATTTCGGCTGGCAGGATTTACGGTGACCAGTGAGCAGTAAGCAGTAAGCAGTGAGCCGGTCCCACCCTTCCCCAACCCGGGGGACTTCTTATCTTCCGCACGACACGAAACACCCTTGCTCACTGCTCCCTGCTTACCGCTTACTGCTTACTGCTCACTCCCATGGCCTTCCCCGAGCGCCTCGACATCCCCACCGACGTCCTCGACATCAGCAACACGCTCGAGGGCGCCGGGTTCGAGGCCTGGTGCGTCGGTGGGGCCATTCGTGACACCCTTCTGGGCGAAGCCAACTCCGACTTCGACATAGCGACCTCGGCCACACCGGAACAGGTACGCGCGCTGTTCCCGCATAACGTCCCCGTCGGGGAGAAGTATGGCACCATCGCGGTACGGAGCCGGCGGCGTTTTCATGAGGTGACCACCTTCCGGCAGGATGTGAGGACCGATGGACGCCACGCCGAGGTGCAGTTCGGCGTTTCGCTGGAAGAAGACCTGGCCCGGCGCGATTTCACCATCAATGCGATCGCGTACCATCCCATCCGACAGGAGTGGCGGGACCCGTTCGATGGCGCGGCCGATCTGGACCAGCGGACGGTGCGGGCCGTGGGAGAGGCCGGGAGGCGGTTCGGGGAGGACTATCTCCGGATTCTGCGCGCCCTCCGCTTCGCCGCGCGCTTCGAGTTCAAGATCGATACCCCAACCTGGGATGCGGCCCTGGCCGCGGCTCCGGGACTGGTCAATCTCTCGGCGGAGCGGGTGCGGGACGAGTGGTTCAAGGGACTCCGGACCACGCGTTCGATCGAGCGGCTGGTCGATTTGTGGTGGAAGGTTGGCGCCGCCAAGGTGTGGCTGCCCGAGCTGGTGCAGGAACCCAGACCGCAACTTCCCGCCGCCCCCGCTGGGGCGGTGCGTGCGCCGGAGCGGCGTCAGTCCTTGGTCGGCCGCCGGGAGGAGCGGAGTGCGGCGCTGCCGGAGTTGACTGGCGTTCACGGGGCGACCCTGCGGCGGGATCCGGTCTTGCTCACCATCCTGCTCTGTCTGGATCCGGTCGCGGTGCTGGTCCGTCTCAAGGCCTCGAACGCCGAGATCGCACGGGCAGCGGCGGTGCTGGCCGGCCGGCCGGAGCCGGAGGGAGCCACCCCGGTGGCGGTCCGCCGCTGGCTCTCGGCGGTGGGCGACGCCGCGGATGACCTCGAGATGCTCTGGGAGCTCCGCCACCGGGTCGCTCCCATCTGGGAGCCGGTGATGCGGGGAATCCGCGAGCGGGGTGAGCCGCTTACCCGTAAGGAACTCGCGATCACCGGTGCCGACCTCCAGTCCGCCGGGGTTCCGCCGGGTCCCGCGATGGGCAACCTTCTGGAGCGCCTGCTCGCGATGGTGGTGGACGATCCGGCGCTGAATACCCGAGAGGTCCTCCTGGCCCGGGCCCGGTCGCTCCGGTGACGGCGCTCGGTTTTGCGCTGGTGGCGGCGGTCGGCAATCTGGTCGGAGCCCTCGCCGTGGTCCGGGAGGAGCGCAAGGGACTCGACGTCATCGAGATGTTCGTCGCCTTCGGAGCCGGCTTCATGCTCTCGGTGGCGTTGCTGGAGGTGATTCCGGAATCCCTCGCTCGCGCGCCCGATGCTCCGATCTTCATCCTGCTCGGCTATCTCGCGGTTCACCTGGCTCAGCACGTGTTCGTCCCCCACTTTCACTTCGGCGAGGAAACCCACCGGGTAAGCGCCGTGGCGGGGATCTCGGCGCTGCTGGGTCTGTTGCTCCACACCTTTTTCGATGGGGTCGCCATCGCCAGCGGGTTCCTGGTGTCGCGCCAGCTCGGTCTGTTGCTCTTTCTCGCGGTCTTCCTCCACAAACTGCCGGAGGGCGTCGCCATGGCGAGTGTCATGCTGGCCGGCGGACAGAGCCGGGCCCGCGCCTTCGGCTCTGCCGCCGCGCTGGGAGTGGCAACCGTGCTCGGGGTGCTCCTGACCCAGGCGGCGGATCCGCTGGCCCGCCACGGCCTGGCGATTTCCGGCGGAGTGACGATCTACGTCGCCGCCTCGAACCTGGTACCGGAGTTTCAGGCCAAGCCGGGTTGGCGGATGCCGCTGGCCTTCTTCGGCGGCGCGGCGGCGTTTTTTCTGAGCAGACTTCTGGTGGGGAGCCTTACGTAAGGGGAACGGGGAACGGGAGAACGGGAGAACCCTAAAGGGCTTCCTCGCGCCCCCTAAAGGGATTCCCTTCGGTCGCCCCTAAAGGGATTCCCTTCGGTCACCCCTAAAGGGACTCCCTTCGGTCGCCGGGTCGC
>JBGPJS010000155.1:0-8334 GCA_041485505.1 Gemmatimonadota bacterium
CGAGCGCCGCGAGCGTCGCGTTCCAGCCGAGGTGGGCGCCGAACGAAGTCCAGATGCCACCCGGCGCGTAGAAGGCGATACCGAGGAACACCCCGGCGAGGGCGATATTCACGATCGCGAGAGGGCTCGGATTGGGATTGAAGAGGTGGGAGAGTCCGAAAAGCACCGAAATGGCGATCAGCGCCCAGCCTCGGCTGATGGCCCGTCCCAACACGATCTGGGGGACACCCCGGAACATGATCTCCTCACCAAGGGCGGCCGGTGCCAGCACGAGTGTGGTGATCGCAACCTTGCCGAGGTAGTCGCCGAGGGTCCCGGAGTCAGAGACGAAGTGGGCACCGCCGATGGGCATGGAGAGCAACACCACCAGGCCGGCGGCGGCGGCGCCCAGAATCAGGCCGATGCTCATCCCCGGCACACCGGTGGCAGGCGATTCCCAGCGGAGATCTCGAGCCCCGAGCCCCAGCACCTTGAAGCCGATCAACCAGGTTATGAGTCCGAAGCCGACGATTTCGCAGAGTCCTTCCACGAAAGCGATTTCTGCCAAACCCCCACTGGCCTTCCTCAATATCCCCCTGGTGAGACCAACGTAGAGCACGGAGAAGAGCAGGAAGCCGAGGGTCAGGTAGGCGAGGCACCATCCGATCGCCTTGAGCACTCGATACCGGCCGGGAGCCGCCCGCATCAGATCCGCGGACGGAGCGACTGGTGAAACCAGGTGGTCAGGACCGCGGCCGCCCCAGCCTTGAGAACGTCAGCGGTGAGGAACGGGGCGGTCCCCAGCTGAATGGCCTGATCCAGGCGAGCGTGCAGGATCAGGAGCCGAAGCAACCCGCCGGTGTGAATCACCAGCATTCCGAGCAGGCAGGCAACGAGACACCGCACGAAGTGGCCGCGTACCGCCACCCTTCCTACCAGGGCGGCGGCGAACGGGAACGCGAGTAGATAGCCGCCGGTCGGCCCCAGCAGCCGGGTGATCCCGCCGGTGCCCATGGCGAAGACGGGGGCACCGAAGGCACCGAGGAGGAGGTAGAGAATCAGTGCGCCGGCACCCGCGGTCCCGCCGAGCACCCCCCCCACCAGGAGCACCGCGAATCCCTGGAGGGACATGGGCACCGGTGAGAACGGAAGCGGCACGGCGAGCTGGGCCGCGAGCGCGACGGCAGCGGCGCCGACTGTCATGACCAGGGGCCACCGCCAGGCGAGGCTGATGGACCAATGTTCACCAGCGATCACGGCGTCCGACCGGCGCTCGGTCATGCCATCCGCTCGACACTGAGGGCGACGGCGTTGCCCCCGCCGAGGCAGAGCGTGGCAAGTCCGGTGGCGACGTTTCGGTCTTTCATGGCGTGCAACAGTGTCGTGAGAACCCGGGCACCACTGGCGCCGATGGGGTGGCCCAACGCCACCGCCCCGCCGTTCACGTTCACCCGATCCCAGTCCCAGCCCAGTCCGCGACCATCGGCCAGTGCCTGCACCGCGAACGCCTCATTGGCCTCGATGAGGCCGTAGTCGCCGATCTTGGTCGCGGCCTTCTTCATCAGGTTCTGCACCGCGATGATAGGCGCGAAAAACAACTCCTTCGGGTCGCCGCCGCCGGTGGCGTACTGGGTGATTCTGGCCAGAGGCTCGAGGCCGTGGGCTTTCGCGAAGGCGAGAGAGGCGACCACCAGAGCGCTGGCGCCGTCGTTCAAGCCCGGCGCGTTGCCGGCCGTCACGGTCCCCTCTTTCCGAAAGACCGGTTTGAGTTTGGCGAGGGTCTCGGGAGTGGTGTCCTTGCGGGGGCATTCATCGGCGGTGACCGGCACCGGCCCACCCATCCCGAGCACCGGCACCGCGACAATCTCGGCCCCGAAGCGGCAGGCCTCCATCGCGGCGACCGCCTTGCGATGACTCTGGTACGAAAACTCGTCCTGTTCCTTCCGGGTGATTCCGGCCTTCTCGGCGGTGTACTCGGCGTACTCGCCCATGTGGTTGCCGCCGAAGGAATCCCAGAGACCATCGTGAATCATTCCGTCCACGATGGTCTGGTTACCAGCCTTGATCCCATTCCGATAGCCATAGAGGTAGTGCGGGGCGGCGGACATCGACTCCATTCCACCGGCGACCACACACTGCGCATCGCCGGCTCGAATGCTCTGCGCCGCCAGCATCACCGCCTTGAGCCCCGAGCCACAGACCTTGTTGATGGTGAGGGCGGGAACGCCGCTGGGGATGCCACCGTGGATCAGGGCCTGCCGAGCCGGGGCCTGGCCGGAGCCACCCTGGACCACGTGACCCATGATCACTTCCTCGACCAACGTCACGTCGATCCTGGCCCGCTGGACCGCTTCGCGGACGACTATGGCACCGAGCTGCGGGGCATTCAGGGACGAGAGGGCGCCGAGGTATTTGCCGATCGGGGTGCGACAGGCAGAAAGCACGACCGGCGTAGTAGCATCATTCACGGTGAAGTCCTGGGTGCTGAGTGCTGGGTGCTGGGTGCTGAAAAATAGCGTGAGATTCCTCGCTGCGCTCGAAAGGAGAATCCTCGTCAGTTGCTCCAGTCAAACGGGTTGAGCTGGCCGTAGGTGTCATGCAGGTCCAGCTCGATCTTGCCCGGGAGATATACTTTGAGCCGGACGCTGTTGGCCATTTCGGCCTCCCGAAATTCCCAACCACCGGGCAACACGATACGAGCCCGATGTTCCGCGCCAGTAACCGGATTGCGGATCGGTTTGAAGATGTTCTCCAGGATACCGGGAACCCGCACCGCGGCCACCCTCCGCTCCCGATCGACCTCGACCGTGATCGGGGCGACCAGTGGTTCGAAGAATCGGCTGCAGGTGGAGGCGGAGGTTTCGAAGAAAGCGCCCCCTGCTCTTCCGCTGTTGAGGAGAACCAGGGCTTGCCGCTGGGCCGGCGTGGTGGCGTCATCGAGAATCAGCTGATTGGTGCCGCTGCCCTCGTGAACCGCACCGGGCCACCAGAGCACGTGGGCAAACCGGACCCCATCGAGACGGGTATCACCCACCAGCCCCTCGCGAATGAGAAACGCTCCCATCCCTTGGCAGTTGCCATGGGTCGGAGGAGCGTTGAATTGGCAGGGACAACCCCAGGCGCAGTTGCAGCTACTGACCTCTTCGCCGACGAGGTGCCATCGGGGAATTGGGTTGGAAAGGGTCACGGTTCCGAGTTCCGAGTTCCGAGTTCCGAGTTCTCCATATTCCCACAATCCCTCAATCCCACAATCCCTCAATCCCTCAATCCCTCAATCCCACAATCCCACAATCCCACAATCCCACAATCCCACAATCCCTCAATCCCTCAATCCCTCAATCCCTCAATCCCTCAATCCCTCAATCCCTCACATCCGGGTAGGCCTTCGCCAGTGGGAAATCACTACCCGCCATCGCCTGCGCGGCCCAGGCCAGGATGCGGTGGCGGATCTCCTGGGAAACGTCCTGGTGACGCTCCGCGGTGCCGCTCACGAAGAGCTCGGCGTTGGTTTGCAGCAGGTGTGGAGGGTGCATCTCGAAGTTGCCTTGATGCTGCTGCATGTACGCAAACCCGCACTTTTCCACGACGCGCCCAAGTTCCTGGTCGCTGAGCGGAGCCATGCCGAGAAAACCGACGACTTGCCGGACCACCGCGGGGAGGTCGCGTTTCATGTCCTCGAAATACACGAACAGGACATTCTTCTCTTTGGCCCGCCCCCACCACCCCTTCACATGGTCGGGCCAGGTGCCCCACCACATGAGCTCCGGCGAGCAAAACCATTCCTCGAAGGCGGCCATGGGCGGTGCCATGCCACCCACGTTGGTCACCACGAAATCGATGCAGCTCGCGAAGCAGGACACCGGGTGGCGGGCCACGTAGATGTAACGGGCGGCGGCACTGTTGGGGCAGAGCTGGCCCGGCAGGTGGGTCTTGATGAGCCGCGACGGACGCTCGGTACCGAGCAGGAAGGCCTGTTCCAAGGGCAGGCTCTTCCGCCCCTCGATCCACGGGGAAATCGCGTACAGGGCGGTGCCGGTCTCGACCAGGTTGCCATTGCCGCGGTGCAGGACCTCATAGACGATGTGCTGCATCCAGGTGGTACCGCACTTCATCTGGGTCACCACAAATACGTCTTCCGCCCGTGGCGAGTAGGCCTCCGCGCCGGCGAAGGTCTCTGGGCTGCAGCTCCCGAGGGGACCCGTCACACCCCGATACTGGAACCCGACCTTGCGGAAATCGAGCTTGGTTGCCGCCGCGTTGAGCCGGAGGATGGGCGTGAGCAGGAGCGCGTGACGCCGCAGGGTGCGCTTGAACCGGTCGCGGCCGGCGGGTGGCAGGCCGTAGTACCCGAGACCGACCGTCTGCTCGTCTTCCCACTTGAGCACCACGGCCAGGTAGATCCCCTGAGCGACGAGGAAGAGAAACAGCGCGCCGAGCGCAATCAGAGTCCACCAGACGATGGTCATCGATGTCCGATACTTAGTGACCGGCCGCCAGCCGCTGGAACCGGGGATTGCCATGCAATGGCTTCCACTCCGGATCGATCCGCAACCAGCCGGACGAGAGGTAGTACGGAATCTTCAGCAGATGCTCGAGGATATCGAGCGCCTTCTCCGGCTGGCCAGCGCGGAGATAGATCCGGGCCACCTGGTGCAGCAGGTACGGTCCGGTGTAGCCGTCGCGCTCGATCGGGACCTGGGCGGCTGCGGCCGAGCCCTCATGCAAGGCCTCGGCCCCACGACCCAGGTATGCCAGTGTCAGCGCGTGGTAGACATGGAGCGACGGGTTGCCCGGCGATTCCCGGATCTGCTGTTCGAGCGCCTGACGCGACGAATCGGCGTAGGCCCGAGCGCGGGCTGCATCGCCGCGGAGATCGTAGGTCTCGGCCAGAGAGAGGCCCCAGGCGCCCCGGTCATCACCGAACGGCCCTGGCGAGAGACGCAGCAGCAGCCGCTGCTGCTCGTCGTCGAGCACCCAGTAGAGGTCCCAGAAATTCGCCACGTAGGCGACCAAATCGGTGGGATCGATGCCGGCGGAGTGGGCGCGGATCGACACCTGAGCGGCCGCAAGGTCGCCTTGCGCCAGGTCGACCATGGCGCGAGTCTGCACGAAATTGACCGCCTTGGGATTGAGAGCCATTCCACGCTCCGCGGCCTCTCGTGCCTCGGGATAGCGCCGGAGCCTCAACAGGACCGTCCCGACCCGCCGCGCGGTGATTTCGGAACGGGGATCCAGGGTCCAGGCCTGGCGCCCAGTGGCCAGCGCCTCTTCCCAATGCCCGGAGCTGAACTGGGCGAAGACCATTCCCGCGAGCAGAGTCGCGTCCTGCGGTGCGCCGGCCCGGCCAAGGGTGTACTGCTCCAGCGCCTTGGGGAAATCGGCGAGGACATAGTTGTAAAAGTCACCGAGGGCCTGGTGACCTGATGCGGCCCCGGGCTGGAGCGCGAGGGCGCGTTCCGCAGCCACCTTGGCCTGGGCCGAGTCCCGAGGCGTGGGGACGCCGTTGTAGTAGCTCACTGAATGGGCCCGCGAGAGCTGCACCCAGGCCAGCGCGAAGGTGGAATCGAGAGCCACCGCTCGCTCGAAAGCCACCTCGCCTCGGCGGAGACCCTCGGCCGACGTTCCCGCAAAGGAGCCGACCGCCTCCAGTCCCTGCAGGTACGCGTCGTAGGCGACCAGGTCCTGCGTCGGCTTCGCGGTAAGCTGCTGCTCCTGGCTCTGGCCCAGCGTCAGATTGAGGGCCTGGGCCACCTGGCCCGCGATATCGGCCTGAACCTTGAACACGTCGGACAAGACCGCGTCGAAGGGCTGCTGCCAGCGCGTGGTCGGTGTAGTGATATCCCCGACCTGCACCAGCTCCGGACTCACCCGCACGTGGCTGGTGCCATCGGGGCTCTTCTCCCAGCGCACCTTGCCGACCAGCAGGTACTTGACGCCGAGTTCCTGCCCAATCTGCTGCGGGGACTTGGTCGTCTTCTTGTATTGGATGGAACTGCCCCCGGCGATGACCTGAAGTCCGGGAAGGCCCGAGAGCTTGCCCCGAATCTCGTCGGTCATGCCGTCGGCGAAGTAGTCTGCTTCCGCCGCGCCCAGGTTCTCGAAAGGGAGCACCGCGAGGGGAACCTGGCCGGCATGCTCAGAGCCCCCAGAGGCGCCGTGGCTCCGTCGCCAGGCGAAAAGCACCCCGCCACCGATGAGCATGCCCAGCGCCAGCATCGCGAAGAGCGGCCGTCGGGCGAGCAGGCGGGACAGCGACGATCGGCTATGGGTGGTCTCGCCGCCTCGGGCGACTGGCCCATCGGTTCCGACCTCACCCCCGGTTCCCCTCTCCCTGAAGGGAGAGAGGGGACGCACGGCGAGTTCCAGCGCCGCTGCAAACTCGGCTGCGCTGGCGTAGCGATCCGCTGGGGTCCGCGCCATCGCCCGCCCAATTACCTCGTCGACCGCCGAGGGGACCGCGGAGCGGGTGCGGTGAATCGGGCGCGGTGAGGTAGTGAGCGCCTTGGCTACGATCGCCTGGGCTGTCGGGCCGGTGAACGGCGGCTCTCCGGCCAGCATTTCGTACAGGACGCACCCCAACCCGTAGATATCCGTCCGGGCGTCCAGATCCCGCTCCCCGGCGGCCTGTTCCGGGCTCATGTAGGCCGGCGTTCCCACCGCCATGCCGGTCTGAGTCAGCGCCTCGCTACTGCTGAGCGCCCGGGCGATCCCGAAATCCGCCACCATCGCCTGGCCGTCGACCAGCAGGATGTTCTCCGGCTTGATGTCCCGGTGGATCACCCCTTGCCGGTGGGCGAAGTCGAGTGCCAACGCCGTTTCCCGGGTGAGCCGCACCGCCTCGTCCAGCGAGAGCTGCTTCTGCCGAGTGAGCCGGTCGCGGAGCGACTCCCCCTCGACATACGGCATGGTGAACCAGTGCAGCGGCGGACCACCGGCGGGATCCGGAGTGACGCCGGAGTCATGGACCGTGAGGATGTGGGGATGCTGGAGCCGGGCGGCGGTGTGGATTTCACGTTCGAAGCGTTCCGGCCCCAGCGAGGCGGCCAGCTCCGGATGCAGCACCTTGAGCGCGACCGGGCGGTCGTGCTTGAGATCTTGCGCCAGGAAAACGGTGGCCATTCCGCCGCGGCCAAGCTCCCGCTCGATGCGGTAGCGATCGGCCAGGGCAGTCTCGAGCCGCTCGCGAACGGTGGACAGGGATGGACTCCGGGGGTGGAAGACTGGTCGATGAAAAGTACTCGGAGCCGGCAAGGGCGGTAGCCGGTAGGACGGTAGGGCGGTTAACGCAGATAGGGCATCGCGGAGGGAGTTACCTACCGCCGTTCCGCCTGTCCGCCCTACCGCCGTACTGCCTACGGTACCAGCACCCGGCTTCGGATCTCCTCGGTCACCCGGGCGATGAACCCGTCCACCGGGATGATCTCCTGCTTGTTCCCTGCCCCCCGGACCCGGATCGCGACCGTACCTCCATCGGCCTCCCGCTGACCGATCACCAACATGTAGGGCACCTTGGCCACTTCACCCTCGCGGATCCGGTAGTTCAATGTCTGATTCCCAGCGTCGAGGACGGAACGAATCCCGGCATCGAGCAGCCGCTCATTCACCGCCCGCGCCGCTTCGGCCTGCCCATCCGAAATCGGGAGCACCCGCACCTGCTCGGGGGCCAGCCAGACCGGGAACGCGCCGGCGAAATGCTCGATGAGAATGGCGATGAAGCGTTCGAAGCTTCCACACATGGCCCGATGAATGACCACCGGGCGGTGTTCGCTGTTGTCCTCACCCACATAGGTCAGGCCGAACCGCTCCGGCGCGGCATAGTCGAGCTGGATGGTGCCGAGCTGCCACTTCCGGCCGATGGAGTCGGCCACCTCGAAGTCGATCTTGGGCCCGTAGAAGGCGCCGTCTCCGGGCTTGAGCTCGTATGCCAGTCCGGTCGCGTCCAGGGCGGACCGCAGGTCCGCCTCGGCCCGGTCCCACATATCGTCCTCGCCGATCCGCACCTCGGGCCGGGTGGCGAACTTGGCCGTCGCCGCGAGTCCGAAGGTGCGGTAGACCTCGAGGATCATCGCGGCCATCCGCCGGACCTCCTCGGAAATCTGGCTCGGGGTCAGGAAGACGTGACAATCATCCTGCTGGAACTGGCGGACCCGGGTCAGGCCGGCCAGGGCGCCGGAGACTTCGTTTCGATGGAGCACATCGAACGTGGTGAGACGCAGCGGCAGCTCGCGGTAGGAGTGCTTCCGCCTCTGGTACAGCAGATAGTGGGAGGGGCAGTTCATCGGCTTGAGTGAGAAGTCGGGCTCCCCCGTCTCCTTGTCGAGAACCAGGAACATGTTCTCCCGGTACTTGCCCCAG
>JBGPJS010000156.1:0-8262 GCA_041485505.1 Gemmatimonadota bacterium
CTGCTGCTCGTCACCGCGGATCATGGGGGCGGAGGCGTGGATCCCTGCGATCACGACCTGCCCCACCCCGATAACGATACCATCCCGCTCATCGTGGCCGGACAGCGGGTGCGCCGGGGGGGCGGGAGCGCGCGCCGAGCCTCACTCCTGGACATTCCCCCCACAATCCTCCGAGCGATGGGCGGAGAGGCACCGTCGGGTTACGAAGGCCGGGTCCTGGTCGAAGCGCTGGGCGAGCCCGCCATGCGGGTGGGGAGCACTCCTACTTCCGAGGTGACGCTATGAGGGACCGGGCCCAACTTCTGGTCAGGGCGTGTCGGCTCCATCTCCACGGGCCGATTGACCCCATTGCCGTCGACCACCTCCGCCGGCAGATCGATCGGCTCGAGCCCGGGCGCCGGACCATCCTGATCGACTGCACCAAGGTCACGGAGATCGACCCAATCGGCATGGCGGCGCTCTGGAGCCTCTGCGCTCGCAGTGAGCGGACCGACGCCCTGCTCGGACTGACCCGACTTCCGGAGCGGTTGCTGCGGCGACTGCGTTCCCATCCCATCCTCGCCTACATCATGAACGAGGATGAGCTGTTCCGCGATCCTTTCGGGAGTCTGGTGGAGAGCGAGCGCTGACTAAGGAGCCGCTGTTACCGGTCTGTTACCTCGCGTCCGAGATTCCGTGACGCACGGCTGGCTCTTTACACCTTCGTCACCGGACCCTGTGACGCGGGTGGCGTCACGACTTTCTCGTCAAGGACCGAACCATGAGACTCGCAGGATGTCGGAGCATCATGTGGGCTGCGCTCGCACTAGTGGCGGGCGCTCGGGGTGTCGCCGCGCAGGCCCCGACCGTTACCGTGAGCGGCGTCGCCTATGTTCAGTACGGCTACCAGATCAAGCAGGATACCACGCTCGTGCCCGCCGGCCACCAGAACAACTTCGATGTCGCCCGGTCATACATCAACGTGATCGGCAAATTCGGCTCCGGTGTCACCACCCGGATCACCGCGGACATCGACGGCCGCAAGGCGGCTGCCAACCAGCTGACCTTCCGTCTCAAGTATGCTTTCGTCGCGTGGACGCCGGAAAAAAGCCACCTGACCTACAAGCTCGGCGAGATCCACACGGCCCTGCTCGACTGGGAAGAGGCGCTGTGGGATTTCCGGATGCAGGGCACCATGCCCCTGGAGCGGAACGGGTACATCTCCTCGTCGGACTTCGGCGGCGGCATCGACGGCACCTGGGGTTACGAGAAGCTCAACCTGCAACTCGGCGTGTACAATGGCGAGAACTACAGCGGGGCGCCGGGCGACCAGCGCAAGGATCTGCAAGGGCGGGTCTCCTTCAAGGTCTTGAATACGGATTTGCCTGGCCGAGTGGGCGGACTCCGGGTGACCGCCTATGGCCAATACGGCAAGCCGACCAGCGGCGGGAAGCGGGAACGCTATCTCGGGCTGGTCTCCTACAAGTCGAAGGCCGTGCTGCTCGCCGCCGAATACGCCCTCACCAAAGACTCCGTCACCGCGCCGGCGAGTCGGTATGTGAAGGGCACCATCTTCAGCGTGTACGGCACCGCCAAGATCCCGAACTCGCAGTTCGGCGTGCTGGGCCGGCTCGACATCTTTGACAAGGACAAGGACTCGACCTCAACCACCGTAAACCCCGCCGTCAACAAGCAGACCCGGGTGATCGCGGGGGTCTTCTACCAGCTCTCGCCGAATCTCCGCCTGCTGGCGGATGTGGACCTCAACTCGTTCCAGAATCAGGGCGGGGCCAACAACGCGCTGGACGCCACACGCCAGACCGCGTTGCTGCAGGCACAGTTCACCTTCTGAGATCGTCAACCCTCTCGTGAGGAATGAGACCATGAAGTTCGCGAGCACCGCCGGCCGCCTCCTCCTGGCAGCGGCAACCCTCGGTCTGGGCGCGCAGGCGCTCCCGGCCCAGTCCCTGACGGGCGCCGGAGCGACCTTTCCGAACCCGATCTACAGCAAGTGGTTCGACGCTTTCAACAAGAGGACCGGCGTCCAGATCAACTATCAGTCGATCGGTTCGGGCGGTGGGATCAAGCAGTACACCGAAGGTACGGTGGACTTCGGGGCTACCGACGGCCCCATGAGCTTCGATCAGATGACCGCGATCCAGGGAGAAGTGCTGCACGTCCCGACGGTGATGGGGGCCGTGGTCCTCACCTGGAACCTGCCGTCGCTGGGTGACACCCGCCTCAAGCTCGATGGCGCCACCATCGCGGATATCTTCCTGGGCCGCATCACCAAGTGGAATGACGGGCGGATCGCCGGCTTGAACCCGGGTATTGCGCTGCCGAACGCCGATCTCATCGTGGTCCACCGCTCCGATGGGTCGGGAACCTCGTACATCTTTACCGACTTCCTGAGCAAGGTGTCGAAGGATTGGAAGACCCAGGTCGGCTCGGCGACGTCGGTTAACTGGCCGGTAGGTCTCGGCGGCAAGGGCAACGAAGGAGTCACCGAGCAAGTGAAGCAGACCGAAGGGTCGATCGGGTACGTCGAACTGATCTACGCGGTGTCCAACAAGCTGCCGTACGCCGACGTTAAGAACGCGACCGGGAAGTTCGTGACCCCCTCGCTCGAGAGCGTGAGCGCCGCGGCCGCGAGTGCCAAGTTCGACCACAACACCGATTTCCGGGTCTCGATCACCAACGCGCCGGGAGACCAGTCCTATCCGATTTCCAGCTTTACCTGGCTCCTGGTTCGCCCCAAGATGAAGGATGCCGCGAAGGGTAAGGCCTTGCATGAGTTCCTGGCATGGATGATCACTCCCGAGGCGCAACAGATGGCGGCCCAGCTCAATTACGCCCCCCTGCCCGCGCCGGTCGTGGCGCTGGTGCAGGATCGGATCAAGAGCCTCAAGTAAGATTGAGGGATTGAGGGATTGAGGGATTGAGTGCTGGGTGCTGGGTGCTGAGGGCAAGGGGTGCGAGGACAGGTCCCAGGCCCGAAGACTGAGCATCCAGCACTTCGCACCTAGCAGTTAGCACCCAGCACTTAGCACCAAGGAAGCCACATGTCCACCACCCTTAGACGAACGATGCTGCTTGCCGGCGGGATTCTCATCCCGGTGATCCACCGGCTCAGCACACCGCCGACCATCGCTCGGGTTGAGCCTCGAAACGTGCTCACCACGGTGAAGGGGGTCACGGTTTATGACGCCGGGTATGGCTCTGCTGTCAGCCTGGACCCCAACGTGTCCGGCTATTTCTACCTGTTGGCCGACCGGGGACCCAACTACGATGCCGGCAAGGACACTAAGGCGTTCGTCCGACCCGAATACGCTCCCCGTATCGGCCGATTCAAGCTGGGAGGCGGGGTCCTGACCCAGGTGGGCAAGATTGAGCTGACTGATAGGGACGGGACTCATCTGTCCGGCATCCCACCGCGGGTCGGCATGGGTGGGACCGGGGAGACGGCGCTCTCCCCTGATGGGCGGGTCCTGCCGGCCGATTCCGAAGGGGTGGATCCCGAGGGACTGGTAGCCCTTCCTGATGGCGGCTTCTGGATCGCGGAGGAATACGGCCCGAGCCTGTTGCATCTCGACGCTGATGGGAGAACCCTGGAACGGGTCAGCCCCTTGAGCGGCGGGGACCGCGCCTTGCCGCTGGTACTGCAAAGACGCAGGGCCAATCGTGGCTTCGAGGGACTGACCCTGCTCCCCGACGGGCACACCCTCCTCGCCGTCGTGGAGAGTCCACTGGATAATCCCAAGGAGGCGGGAAGAAAGTCGGTGGTAACGCGCCTCCTTGCCTACGACACCGAAACCGGCCGGAGCCGGCAGTATCTCCTTCTGCAGGACGCGGTCGATCTGCGCAACAGCGATCTCGCCGCTATCACCAACCAGGCCATGCTGCTGATCGAGAAGGACGCGAACTTCCCCGGTGACAGCGTCCACCCGGCAACGGTCAAGCGGGTCTACCGGATCGATCTCCGGGGCGCGAGCGACGTTTCGGATCCAGCCAATAGCCCCGACGGCCGGCTGGTGAACGGTCGCACCTTGGAAGCGCTCAGTGTCGAGGAGCTTCACCAGGCCGGTATCACGCCGGCCTCGAAGGAGCTCCTGGTGGACCTGCTGACGTTGGGCTATCCCCACGACAAACCGGAAGGGGTGGCCGTCGTCGACGACTTCACCATCGCCGTCTCGAACGATGACGACTTCGGCATCACCGAGGGGCCAGCCCCGAAACTCCTGCCGAAGCTCGGAGTGGCGGACTTCAATGAGGTCTACTTCGTGAGGCTCGACAAGGCGTTGCGGCCGTAGGGGCGCCGCAGTGCTGCGCCCCTACAACGTCTGGTCCCGTGACCTATCCGTTACAAAACCGTGACCCCCTCAAGGCCCGGCCCCCGTACACTCCCCCGCATGACTACCGCCACCCTGCCGGAAACCGAGCCGCCGCTGGAGCGGTCCCGCCTTCGCGACCGCGTGGGCCCGGGCGACCGGGTCTTCAAGGGATTGCTGACCGCGGCGGCCTTGGCCATCCCCATCCTTCTCGCCTTTCTGGTCTTGGAGCTCTACGCCGGCTCCCGGCTTGCGCTGGGGAAGTTCGGCTGGCACTTCGTGACCCGGAGCGTCTGGGACCCGGTGGCGGAGCAGTTCGGGGCGGCCCCTCTGATCTTCGGGACCATTCTCTCCTCGGCGTTGGCCCTCCTGATCGCGGTGCCGCTGTCGTTGGGGGTGGCCGTTTTTCTTACTGAATTCTCCCCCAAGCGACTCCGCACTCCGGTGGCGTTCCTGATCCAGTTGCTGGCCGCGATCCCCAGCGTGGTGTACGGGCTCTGGGGCGTCTTCGTGCTGATCCCCCTGATGAAAAAGACCCTCTTCCCTTTCCTGCGGGAAACCCTCGGCTTCCTCCCGTTCTTCCAGGGTCCGATCTACGGACCTTCCATGCTGTCCGCGAGCATCATCCTGGCGATCATGATCATGCCGTTCGTCATGTCGGTCTCCCGCGAAGTGCTGCTCGCGGTGCCGGGTAGCCAGCGGGAGGCGGCATTGGCCCTCGGCGCCACCCGCTGGGAAGCGGTGACCACCGCGGTGGTGCCCTTTGCCCGCTCGGGAATCCTGGGCGCCGTGGTGCTGGGCCTGGGTCGGGCCCTGGGGGAGACCATGGCCGTGACCATGCTGATCGGGAACCGGCATGAGATCGCCGCGTCGCTCTTTGCGCCGGGATACACCATGGCGGCGGTGATCGCCAACGAGTTCTCGGAGGCCGCGACCGACATGCACTTCTCGGCCCTGACCTATGTCGCCCTGGTTCTCTTTCTCCTGACGGTGATCGTCAACGCCGGCGCCCGGCTGCTGATCTGGCGGGTGGCCAAAGGGGCGGCGGTCGGGAGCAAGGCGCTATGAACCGGCGGGTGCTTCGGCGCTTTCGGAGCAACTTCATGGTCGGGCTCATCGGCCTGGCGGTGGTGGTGGCCTTGCTGCCGCTCTTCTTCATTCTGCTCAACCTGGTGGTGAAGGGGGCCAGCAGCCTGAACTGGGCCTTCTTCACGCGGGCGCCGGTCCCCGCGGGAGAGACCGGGGGCGGCGTGGCTCATGCCATTCTCGGCACCCTGGTCATCGTGGGCATGGCCTCGCTGGTCGGACTCCCCCTCGGCATCGGCGCCGGCGTGTACTGCGCCGAGTACCCGAACAACCGGGTGTCCTGGATCAGCCGGTTCGTGGCGGACGTGATGAACGGTACTCCTTCCATTGTGGTGGGCGTCTTTGCCTGGACCTGGATCGTGGCCCGGCAGAAACACTTCTCGGCGCTGGCCGGAAGCGCGGCACTCGCCATGCTCATGATCCCGATGGTCATGCGGACCACTGAGGAGCTGATCAAGCTGGTCCCCAACTCGCTGCGGGAAGCGGCCCTGGCGCTGGGCTATCCCCGCTGGCGCACCAGCCTCCTCGTGGTGGTGCGGAGTACCCTGCCCGGCATCGTCACCGGGAGCCTGCTCTCGGTGGCCCGGATTGCGGGCGAGACGGCGCCGCTTCTCTTCACGGCTCTGGGAAGTCAGTTTTTCAGTACCAACCTCAATCAGCCGATGGCGGCGCTGCCGCTGACGGTTTTTACTTACGCCACCGGCCCCTATGAGGAGTGGCATCGCTTTGCCTGGGCCACTGCCCTGGTGCTCATCCTGGTGGTGTTCTTCCTGAGTATCGGGGCCCGGCTCGCCACCCGGCAGAAATTCGGCGCCCATGGCTGACGCGGTCCGGCTCTCGACCGACCGGTTGACGGCGTTCTATGGAAAGTTCGCCGCGGTGAAGCAGGTGTCGCTGGGGTTCGCGCCCGATGCGGTCCACGCGTTGATCGGTCCGTCAGGATGCGGCAAGTCGACCTTCATCCGGACGCTCAACCGGATGCATGAGTTGTCGGAGGGAGCGGCGGTGGCCGGGCGGGTCCTGCTGGATGGTGTGGACGTCTACGGCGACGGGATCAGCGCGATGGAGCTCCGCCGCCGGGTCGGCATGGTGTTCCAGAAGCCGACGCCCTTCCCGACCATGTCGATCTTCGATAACGTGGCGGCGGGGCTCCGGGTCAACGGCCGCGCCCGCGGTTCCGTGCTGAGGGAGACGGTCGAGCGTTCACTCCGGCAAGCGGCCCTCTGGGACGAGGTGAAGGACCGGCTCAAGACCAGCGCCATGGCGCTCTCGGGCGGCCAGCAGCAGCGGCTCTGTATCGCGCGCACCATCGCGCCCAGGCCGGAGGTAATATTGCTCGACGAGCCAACCGCTTCCCTGGACCCGGCCGGCACTCAGCGCATCGAGGAGTTGTTGTTCGAACTCAAGCGCGAGTTCACCATCGTGATCGTGACCCACAACATGCAGCAGGCTGCCCGGGTCTCGGACACCACCACATTCTTCTACATGGGCACGATGGTGGAGACCGGGGTTACCCGGCAGATGTTTACCGCCCCGCGCAACCAGCAGACCGAGGCCTACATCACGGGAAGGTTCGGATGACCACCATGACCGCACGGCCCCCCGCTCCGTCGAGCGCCGTACCGCTGCTCAAGACGACCTTTGCCGCGCGCCCGCCCGCGGACAAGGACGCCCAGTCCGGCACCCCGAGTATCGACGTCCGTAGCTTCGGGTTTTCCTATGGAAGCTCCCGGATTCTCCAGGGACTTTCGTTCCAGATTCCCCGAAAGGCCGTTACGGCGATCATCGGTCCGTCGGGCTGCGGGAAGTCGACGTTTCTGCGTTCCATCAATCGAATGCACGACCTGCTGCCCAACGCTCACTACGCCGGGGATATCGTGCTCGAAGGCGAGTCGATCTTCAGTGCCCGGGCCGATCTGGTGTCGCTCCGCCAGCGCGTGGGGATGGTCTTCCAGCGTCCCAACCCGTTTCCCAAGTCGATCTATGAGAACGTGGCCTACGGGCCCGGGCTCAACCGGCTGGTGGCGCGGCGGGATCTCCCCGATGTGGTCGAGCGCTGCCTCAGGCAGGCGGCACTCTGGGACGAGGTCAAGGATCGGCTGGACGAGCCGGGGACCGGGCTCTCCGGCGGCCAGCAGCAGCGGCTCTGTATCGCCCGGGCGCTGGGCAACCAGCCCGAGGTCCTCCTGATGGACGAGCCCTGTTCCGCCCTGGACCCGATTGCCACTCAGAAGGTCGAGGAGCTGATCTTCGAGCTCAAGAAGGTCTACACCATCGTGATCGTGACCCACAACATGCAGCAAGCCGCTCGGGTCTCGGACTACACCGGCTTCTTCGACCGCGGCGAACTGATCGAGTTCGACGAGACCGAACGGGTCTTCACCACGCCAGCCCATGAGCGGACCGAAGCATACATCACGGGGAGATTCGGATGAGCCTGGACCTGCACCGGCACTTTCATGACGACCTGAATGAGGTCAAGGTCCGCCTCCTCACCATGTCTGGTGAAGCGGAGGCGGCGCTGGGCCTGGCGGTGGATGCGCTCCTGGAGCGGGACGCCCCCAAGGCCCAGGGCGTCATCGCGAGCGACCGCATCATCGACAACATGGAAATGGAAATCGAGGAGATGTGCATCAACCTCCTCGCACTGCAGCAGCCCATGGCGCGGGATCTGCGCATGCTCACCTCCGCGCTCAAGATCGCCAACGACCTCGAGCGGGTCGGGGACCACGCGGTGAACATCGCCCAGTCGGCGGAACGGCTGGCACACTCCCGCCCGATCGTCCCGGAACCCGAAATCATCGAGATGGCCCGGCTCGCCCGGGACATGCTCTCCGATGCGCTGGAGGCCTTCATCCGGGGCGACGCC
>JBGPJS010000157.1:0-8243 GCA_041485505.1 Gemmatimonadota bacterium
GTACAGCAGCTGCCGGCGGTCGAAGTTGATGACGATGAGGTGGTGCAGAAACTCGCGGGGCAGAGGCTTCCCGGCCTCGTCGGTCACCGAGACCCGGAACCCGCGGAGCCAGCCTTGGACCGGCCACTCGAACTTCTGCACCGCCGTTTCGTTGCCCCCCATCTCCATATCCATGTGGCTCATGTTGGGCGCCATTTGTGGCAGGTGATAGGGTCCAGCGGTGATGATGATTTCGTGCCGGGCCGAATCGACTCGGACTTTCACGGTCGGTTCCGGCTGCGGGGTCGGCGCCGGCCGGGGGACCGCGAGTCCGGCGGCCAGCAACGAAGCGATCAGCAACATTCTAGTACTCCCGTGCGAGCGTTCAAGAACGGAGAATAGTTGGACGGGGGAGAACATCTTGAGGCCGGGGGCCAAAGTCAACCTCGCGGCCAGCTTCCGGCCACGAGCTACCGGCACCGCGGGCGAAGATGCCGGTTGCGGCGCCCAGGCACGGCTGGGAGCTGGCTGGCACTCACGCTTGACAAGTGCTAGCGGTGGCTTATCTTTGCCTCCAGTGGTTAGCACTGTAAGGTTCTGAGTGCTAAACCTTTCTTCACCAATACTTTATATCACCCACTGCACTGGCTGGAGGAGAGCAATGCCTAGCGCCATCAAGGCCAAGCCCAAGATCAAGATCCACCCCCTCGAGGACCGCGTGGTCATCATGCCGTCCGATGAGGCGGAAACCATGCGCGGCGGCCTGTACATCCCGGACACCGCCAAAGAGAAGCCCACGCAGGGGGAGGTGCTCGCCGTGGGACCGGGCCGTATCGAGAAGGGGGAGCGGATCAAGATGGAGGTCGCCGTTGGCGACACCGTCATCTACGGCAAGTACAGCGGCACCCCCTACAGTGTGGACGGCGACGAAGTGATCATCATCAAGTCCTCCGACATCCTTGCCAAGATTGGCTGAGGCTGTCCTGACTCACAGGAGATAGACACCGATGGCTGCCAAAGAGCTGCTGTTCAACACCGACGCCCGCGCCAGACTGAAGAGAGGCGTTGACGCCCTCGCCGAGGCGGTGAAGGTCACCCTCGGCCCCAAGGGCCGCAATGTCGTGATCGACAAGAAGTTCGGCTCACCGACCGTTACCAAGGACGGGGTGACCGTGGCCAAGGAAATCGAGCTGGCTGATCCGATCGAGAACATGGGTGCCCAGATGGTTAAGGAGGTCGCCACCAAGACCTCTGACCTGGCCGGCGACGGCACCACCACCGCCACCGTGCTGGCCCAGGCCATTTACCGCGAAGGCCTCAAGAACGTCACCGCCGGCGCCAATCCGATGGAGCTCAAGCGGGGCATCGACAAGGCCGTCGAGGCCATCGTGGAAGAGCTGAAGCGGATCTCGGTTCCCTCGGCCGGGAAGAAGGAAATCGCCCAAGTCGGCTCCATCTCGGCCAACAACGACCAGGAAATCGGCAAGCTGATCGCCGACGCCATGGAAAAGGTCGGCAAGGACGGCGTCATCACGGTCGAGGAGGCCAAGGGCCTCGAGACTACGCTCGAGACCGTGGACGGGATGCAGTTTGACCGGGGCTACCTCTCGCCCTACTTCGTGACCGATCCCGAGAAGATGGAAGCGGTCCTGGAGGACGCCTACCTGCTGATCCACGACAAGAAGATTTCGGCCATGAAGGAGCTGCTCCCCATCCTCGAGAAGGTGGCGCAGACCGGCAAGCCGATGCTCATCATTTCCGAGGACGTCGAGGGCGAGGCGCTGGCCACCCTGGTGGTCAACAAGTTGCGTGGCACCCTCAAGGTCGCGGCGGTGAAGGCCCCGGGCTTCGGGGATCGCCGGAAGGAAATGCTCCGGGACATCGCGGTCCTGACCGGGGGCAACGTCATTTCCGAGGAAGTCGGCTTCAAGCTCGAGAACGCGGTGCTGGGCGATCTGGGCCGCGCCAAGCGGGTGGTGATCGACAAGGACAACACCACCGTGGTCGATGGCCGTGGCAAGTCCGACGACATCAAGGGCCGGATCGGCGAGATCAAGGCGGCCGTCGACAAGAGCACCAGCGACTATGACCGGGAGAAGCTGCAGGAGCGGCTGGCCAAGCTCTCCGGCGGGGTCGCGATTATCAACGTGGGTGCGGCGACCGAGACCGAAATGAAGGAAAAGAAGGCCCGGGTCGAGGACGCGCTCCACGCCACCCGCGCCGCAGTCGAGGAAGGGGTCGTGCCCGGTGGTGGGGTCGCGCTCATCCGCGCGCAGAACGTACTCGACCGGGTCAAGGGCAGCGAGGACGAGAAGATCGGTGTCGAGATCGTCCGTCGCGCACTCGAGGAGCCCATCCGGATGATCGCCCAGAACGCGGGCGCCGAGGGCTCGATCGTCGTGGCCAAGGTGAGGGAGTCGAAGGACAAGAATTTCGGCTACAACGCGGCCACCGACACCTATGAGGATCTGGTGAAGGCGGGCGTCATCGATCCGACGAAGGTCACCCGGACCGCGCTGCAGAACGCCGCGTCCATCGCGGGCCTGTTGCTCACCACCGAGTGCGTGGTGGTGGAGCGGAAGGAAGACAAGCCGGCCCCGGCCGGTGGTGGTGGCGGCGGTGGAATGGGCGGAATGTACTGAGCCGGCTCGGTACCCCGAGCGCGTAGCGCGAAGGGTCTGGCTGGACCAACGCCCCGGGGCACTCGCCCCGGGGCGTTTGGCTTGCCCATTCGGTTCCGGCCAGGGAATGAGGTGGTTAGTTTTTCGGTACTACCCGCGGTCCGGATTCTGCTCAAGCAATGCGGTGGGCGGGATTCAGTCTCCCAATCGCCCTTGAAAGGAGGCAGTGTGAGACGCCCGCTGATTGCTCTTGCCTCTTTGTTGTGCCTGGTCACTCCCGCGGTGGCGCAGGCCCCCTCTATTCTGGGTACCTGGCAAGCGGACCTGAAGGACGCCAAGCGGAAGGACGCCCCTCGGATCGTCATCGTCCGCAGCGACTCCAGTGCGAGCTACGGGACCGAGACGGTGCGGTGGCGGATGCAGGCCAAGCGAGACAGCGTCATGTTAGCGCTGGGGGGCGAGTGGGTGACCTACGGTTTCAAGGTCAAAGGCGACAAGCTGACCCTCTCGGGGGGAGACCTGGAGAAGCCGATCACACTGACCAAGGTGGGGCCGCCCAGTGTGCGGCCGGATTCGATTCCGGTTCCGCCCGATCCGGACAAGGAAGGCGGTTGAGGTGGCGATCCTGCTCCCTGAACGGTTACAGGCCCAGCGCGACCTGCACGGGCGTGATGCCGGCCGGCCGGACCGCGAGGGAAGGCAGAGGATGATCCTGTAGCGCCACATGGAGTTGGCCGGTGAATCCCGCTGCGGCCAGAGCGGGCTCGACCGCCGCGCGCGCCGCCTCCGGCGTATTGCACCGCGCACTCAGGTGTGCCAGCACCACCGTACCCAGTCCGGGGTGCATCACCTCCCCGATCAGTTCTGCCGCCGCGCGATTCGAGAGATGTCCCCCCGACCCCACAATGCGCTCCTGGACCGCCGGGGGGTAGTCGCTGGTTCGAAGCATGACTTCATCGTGATTGGCCTCGATGACCAACGCGTCAAGCTCTCGCAACAGCCATCGGACCGAGGCGGTGGGTCGGCCCAGGTCATAGGCCACCCCAATCCGGCTCCCGCCGCAGGTCACCGCCAGCGCGACCGGCTCCGCGGCGTCATGGCTGGTGCGGCAGGACTCGATGGTGAAGGCGCCGGCGGTCGCGGTGCCCATCAGTTGGAGGGCAAGATGCCGCGCCGTGGGCATTCTCGGGCGCAACGACTCCCAGGTGCCGGGCGCGGTGAGTACCGGCACCCGGAGGGTCCTCGCCAGCCGTGCCACGCCGCGAGTGTGATCGCCATGCTCGTGGGTCAGCGCGATCGCGATGATGCGACGGACATCGAAGCCGACCGCCGCGCCGCGACGGGCGATTTCGCGCGCCGAAAAGCCGGCGTCGATGAGCAGGGCGGCGCCTTCATGCTCCAGCGCCAGGCAGTTGCCACCGGACCCCGAGCCGAGGACATAGAGCGTGGTCATGCGCCGGTCAACCGCCGATAGGTGGCACTCAGTGAGGCCCGCCGCTCCGGGGTGAAGGCCACCTGCCGGCGGGGCATGACCCGCTCCGCAATCCGGAGGAACCCTTCCTCGGAGAGTTGCGCGTCGCCCCGGGAGCCCCAGGCGAAGGGGGGCACCCACTTGGGCACACCGGCCTCGCCGAAGAGATGGGCCCCGGCGCCGACCACAGTGCCGGTCGGGAGCATGGTACCGATGGCCGTCTTGGCATGGTCGCCGATGAGGCTGCCGAGGAATTGTCGCCCCGTGGAGAGGCGCTCCTCGCCGGCCTGCAGGCTGACGATGCCGTAGGTGTTCTTGAGATTCGACGTCGTGGTGCCCGCGCCCAGGTTCACCCAGTGCCCGATGACGCTGTGGCCCACGAAACCGTCGTGGCTCTTGTTCGCGAACCCGACAAAGACGCTGGCGGCGATCTCTCCCTTCACGCTGCAGGAAGGGCCGAACACCGAGGCCCGCAGGTGACCGCCCAGGAGGCGCGAGCCCGGCCCGGCGTAGAGGGGGCCCTCGAGACGGCTGCCGCTCCGCACCTCCACTCCCTCCTCGAGAACCACAACCCCACCCCGGACATCGAATACGACCCCGGGCTCGACTTGGGCGCCGCGGCAGACGATCTGGCCGGCATCGCCCAGCACGATGCTGCCGGCGGGAACCGGATCACGCTCTCCGGTCAGGAAGTCAGCGCAGTCGGCCTTGAGGAAGGCTTCGAGTGCCGAGATCAGGTCGGCGGTCCCGCCGAGGGTTAGCCCCTCGATGGTCGCCGCACGTCCCGAATCGTGGGGGCCGGTCCACTGCTCGCCGGCGGCGACCAGCCAGGCCACGGACTCGCTCTCCGCCGCCAGGCGCCGCACCCCGGGTCCGACCTCGATCGGCGCCCCCGACGGCGCGAACCAGGAAGCCGCCACGATCGCGGGCCCATCCACCGAGCCCCCCGGCCGCACCCGAGGCTCATCGCCCTCCTGGAACCCCGCCACATGATCGCCGAGGATCGAAGCGGTCTCTGCCTGGAGCACCGCCTCCCAGCGCTCCCGTATGCGCCAGACTCCCGCCCGCAGCTCGCACACCGGTCGGACACCGGTGAAGGGAGCCCAGGCGGGGCCGGGCGAGGGGGGCTCGAGCAGGTAGAGTTGCATGGACCTAGTGGGGAACAGGAAACGGGAGAACGGGGAACGGCGGTGCCACTGCAGTTCCGTTCCCCGTTCCCGATACCCCGTTCCCCTTACTCAAGGTCGCGGACCTCGGGTGGAAGGGCATCCAGCACCTTCTTCAGATCGGCCGCCCGCGCCCGGCTCATGACGAGAATCCGCCCGTTGGCGCGGACTACCACCAGATCCTTCACGCCGCTCACTACGATAGGCTCGGCATCAGACCAGATCACCGAGTCGTGAACTTCATCGAGGTAAACCGGCCCGACTGCCACGTTCCCCCGATCATCCCTGCGGCGGACCCGGGGGAGGGCGTCCCAAGTACCGACGTCATCCCAGGAGAAGTCACCCTTCACCACGGCGACCTGCGGGCTTCGCTCCAACAGTCCGACATCGATGGAAACGGGCGTGACGGACCGGAAGAACCCGGCCACATCACCCTGCGTGAGCAGCGGGAGGTGGGGAGCGATCTCTGGAGTATGCGCCGCGATCTGCTCCAGCAACACGGCCGCTGTCCAGGCGAAGAGCCCGCTGTTCCACAGCGCTCCGGTGGCCATCAGATCCAGGGCGGTGGCGGCATCCGGTTTTTCGCTGAAGCGCTCGACACTCCTCGCCACCGGGCCGAGCGGCGGGCCGGGGACGATGTAACCGTAGCCGGTTTCGGGCCGGCTGGGAACAATGCCCACGGTCACCAGTCGCGCGTACTGCCGAGCGGTCTCCAGGGCGATCGCGGCGGTCTCCCGGAAGATCGCCTCGTCCCGCACGACCCAATCCGCGTGAAGGGAGAGGACCTCCGCGTCCTTGTCCCTCCGCCAGGCCTCCGCAGTGGCCCAGACGAGGGCGGGGCCGGTCGAAGCGGCGCAGGGCTCGATCAAGATGTTCTCGGGCGCCAACCCAAGCAGGGCTTGCAGCGCTGGAGCCAGGTCGGCACCGGTCACCACGAGGACCCGCTCCCGGGGGACCAGCCCCTCGAGTCGAGAGACGGCCTGCTCGGCGGTGGAGTTGAGGCCGGAGAGAGGGAGGAGGTGCTTGGGTCGCCGAGGAGAGCTGAGGGGCCAGAAGCGGCTGCCGGAGCCGCCGGCGAGAATGACCGCCCACTTCATGCGGAAGACGGTCTCACAGCAGTTCGGCGATTGCCGGGCCGTGGCGGCGGAGGTCGTAGAGCAGGGCGCCGGCGTTGGTCTCGGGCGCCAGGAGGACCAGGAGCAGGTTGTCCTGGCTCAGGGCCGAGAACACCACCATGCGCGGTCCGAACTCGAGCACGCCGGTGGAGAGATCCGCGTAGTTCACCGCGCGCCCCAGGCGCCGGGCCCCGTGCGCGACGGTGGCCACGAGTGCGGCGACGGCGTCGCCATCGAGTCCGGCATTGCTGGCCTGGTCGATCGGAAGGCCGTCGCCACTCACGACCACGACCGCCTCCACACCTTCTCGTTTCGACAGTCCCTGGACGATATCGCGTAGGCCGGGCATGGGATCTTGGGATTGAGGGATTGAGGGATTGAGGGATTGTGGGATTGTGGGATTGTGGGATCCAGGGATTGCGGGATGGACCCATCAAGGGCGCCATCACCCCAATCCCTCAATCCCGGAATCCCCCCATCCCAAAATCTCTCAAACGGTAGGGTGGCCCCGCCGTGAAGTCAAGGAATTACCATGGGTTGACCCACTTCCTCCCGGTCCCTTAGCTTCCCCTCCTATGCGCCTCTTCCTTCCAGTCCTCGGGATCGGACTCTTCGCCGCGGCGACCGCGTGCGGCAATCCGAACGCCCTTGCTTCCGCCACCATCCCGAACGACACGACCTACATCACGCTGGGTGCGGTCGACGGCACACCGATCCAGGTGGCGAGCGCGTATTCGGTTTCTGATGCCCGCGCGGTACGGACCGACCTGACCTCCTCCTTTGATTTCGCCTACAACGTGGACGCCGCCGGAGTTCACGTCTTTCTCTTCCAGGGAGTCCTGGGCCTCACTCCCACCGGCGCCATCAAGCCCGGGTTCCTCAGGGACACGCTGCCGTTCGACTCGATCACTGATGCGCCGCTCAACGGGTACGACACCGATGACACGCTCCACCTCGCCGTCGGCGATCGCTACATCATCCGTTCCCGACCGGTCTGTTCGTCGGTCGGGCAGTCGGAGTACGGCAAGCTGGAGATCGTCTCCTTCGACAGCGTTGCCCACACGGTGCGGTTCAAGGTCCTGGTCGATAACAACTGCGGCTATTTGGGACTCTCCGTCGGCCTGCCTCCACGTTGAGGGGCCGGCGCATCCTTCGCGATTCAATCGCATTCGCCACCGCAGAACAGCGATCGACCCCGATGCTCCGGCGTGACTGGTTGTGGCGGGGAGGTCGGGTTTCTCGGTGTTCGTCTGTGGTCCTCCCCGGTGGGTTCGGTCTCCCGACTGGGCCGCCGTCACCCTCCTGCTTGAGTGGTGACCCTCGTGATTGACCGCAAGCTTCTCCGCCAGGATCCCGAGGGTACCCGGTCGGTCCTGGCCCGACGCCTCGATCCGGAGCTGGCCGGGATCCTCGACCGGGTGTCGGCGCTTGACCGGCGGCGGCGGGAGATCCTGGTCCGCGCCGAGGCGTTGAAGGCGGAACGCAACACGGCGAGCGAAGAAGTGGCGCAGCGGAAGCGGGCAAGGCAGCCCGCCGAGGAACTGCTGGCCCGCCTCAAGGCCTCGGGCGAGGAGGTCAAGGGGCTCGACGTCGATCTCAAGGCGGTGGACGATCAGCTGGACAGCCTGCTGCTGACCGTGCCGAACCTGCCGCTTCCCGAAGTGCCGGACGGCGACGCGACCGGCAATCGGGTGCTCCGCACCGCGGGAACGGTGCCCTCATTCGGCTTCACCCCGCGGCCCCACTGGGAGCTGGGCCAGTCGCTCGGGCTTTTCGACCTGGCCCGGGGGACCAAGATCGCCGGCTCCGGTTTTCCGCTCTTTACCGGGCAGGGCGCCCGGCTGGTCCGAGCGCTGGTCAACTTCATGCTGGACCTGCACACCCGCGAGCA
>JBGPJS010000158.1:0-8227 GCA_041485505.1 Gemmatimonadota bacterium
CGATGCCGCCCAAGCCGAAGATCGCGCCCCGGTACACCCGGGGGCTACCCGGCATGAGCGGCGGTCGGGGCGTCCGTGGGGAGGAGGGTAGCCAGCTGCGCCGAATTTCGTTCCTGCACCGTACGCAAGATGAGCAGGATGACGGTGAGGGGAATGGTGGTCAGCCAGAGGAATCCGATCGGCCAACCCAAGATCGCCGTCGTCCCGATCAGGAGGAATCGGATGTTCTGGCCGATCCACGCGCAATGTCGCACCACGCCGGTTTGACGCTGCCGGTAGGCGGTGCGGAATTCTTCGGAGACCGGGCCCTCGTGGAGCCGGCGCACCAAGGCGACCGTCTTGGGGAAGAGTCGCTCCTGGTGGCCCAGGTAGTCCCGGTACAGCCCCATCCCGAACTTGCGCAGCCACCCGGTCTCGGCACCGGGCTGGGGTGCGTCCTCGATCAGCTCCAGCTCACCCCCCTGATCGGAGCCGAGGAACATGAAGGCCTGCCGGAGGAAATCGGCGGCCGCGCTCTGCATCGAATGGGCGGCGCCGGCCAGTGCCGTCAGGCCGACGATTTCCCACCCGGCGCCGGCGAAGCGGATCCGCAGCATCACCGTCACGTAGAGGTTGATGAACCGGAGATTGTCCGACATCCCGTCGAGGATCCGGCCGAAGCGCGTGGAGCTGCCCCGGATCCGGGCCAGCTGGCCGTCGGCGCTGTCGAAGATGTCGGAGACGATGAAGAGCCCGAACCCGGCGGCGTTGAGCCAGGGGTCCTGGTAGTAGAAGAGATGGCCGGCCACCAGTCCGATCAGCGCGCAGAGCAGCGTCAGGTGATCGGGAGAGAGCGGGGTCGGCGCCGCCGCGCTGGCGACGACGTAGCCTAGAGGTCGGAAGAAGTGGGCGTCGACCCACTCCTCGACGACCTCACCCTTACCGTGCCAGGCGTTCGGCGGCTTCACGCAACACATCCTTGGTGATCGCGAGCGCTTCCATCGCCTGATCTTCCGTGATCACCAGCGGCGGATTGATGCGGACCTCGGGGTTGTAGATCATCGCAATCACCCCCCGGGCGAGCAGGGTGTCGAAGATTGCATGGCAGGTTTTCCTGTCGAGCAGCTGCCGGGTGCCGGGCACCACCAGGTCCAGGCCGATCATGAGCCCGCGGCCCCGGACGTCGCGCACGATCGGCAGGTCAGTCTCCCAACGGCGCAGTTCGGCGAGCATCACCTCGCCCAGGCGCCGGGAATGTTCGACTAGCTCCTCATCGATGATGGTTTCAACGGTCGCCCGCGCGGCCGCCGCGGCGAGCGGATTCCCGCCGTAGCTGGAGGAGCTACCGCTGGGATTGGCCCAGGGCTTGGAAAATGCCACCGGATCCCGGATGATCAATCCGCTCATCGGGAAGCCGCCGCCGAAACCCTTGCCCACGGTCATGATGTCCGGCACCACCCCCTCGTGCTCGATCGCGAACATCTTCCCGGTGCGGCCGAAGCCGGTGATCATCTCGTCGCATATCAGAAGCGCGCCCAGCTGGTCGGCCAGTTGGCGCAGGATGCCCAGGTAGCCGGGCGGGGGGACGATGTTCCCGGCGGTCCCCTGGATCGGTTCGACGATGATCGCGGCGACGTCGTTCGAGGTCTCCAGCTCGATCTTCTTCTTGAGGAACTCGACGCAGTGCCACTCGCAGGAGGGAAAGGTCTTCCCGAACGCACAGCGCGCGCAGGAGGCGTAGGGAGAGGAGTAGGTTCCGGGCATCAGGGGGCCCAGCCCGTGCTTAAAGCTGCCGCCGAGCAGCGGGAGCACGCCTCCGGTCTTGCCGTGAAAACCGCCCCAGAACCCGATCATCTCGGTCTTGCCGGTGTGCGCCTTGGCCAGCCGCAGGGCGGCTTCGACGGCCTCGGCGCCGCTGCTGTAGAGCTGAGTGCGGTTCAAGTCCCCCGGAGCCAGCTCCGCCAGGAGCTTCACCAGCGCCGCGCGATTCTCGGAAGTGAAGCTGCCGACGTGGACCCGGGCCACCTGCTTCTGCATGGCCGCCACGTATTTCGGGTGGGCGTAGCCCAGGCTGGCCACGCCCACGCCGGCGAGCAGGTCGGTGTACCGGTTGCCATCCACGTCGTAGAGGAGTGCGCCTTCCCCGCGATCGATGCAGAGCTGGCTGTAGAGCGCCACCGTCTGGGTGCCGGGGGCGAGGTATCTCGATTCAGCTTCAAAGGCGGCCTTGGACGCGGGGCCGGGGACCTGAAGCAGGGTGTCCGGGGGGTTCAAGCGGGTGCTCCCATTCGGGTGAGTTGATGTAGGTACGACGCGATGGCGCCCGCCGCCTCGGCGCGGAACGGCGCGAAGCTGGGCCAATCGTTGATGTCGATCAGGACCGGTCGGTCGGGACTCGGCACCGCGACATCACCGCCGAAGACCTGCAGACCGAGTCGCCTGGCCGCGGCGAAGGCCAGGGTCCGCAGGCGCTCCTCATCGACCTCCGGCAGTGGGCCTGACAGCCCTTCGTCGGAGCCGTAGTAGCGGAAGAAGCCTCCCTCAGCCACCCCGTAGAACTTGATCACCGATCCCGGCACGTGGGCCTGAACCGCCACGGTGCCAATTCCGCGGGCGGCGAAATCGCGCACGGCGAAGACGATCCCTTCCGGGGCCACCTTGACCACGTCCTCGGTGCGCTCCGCGTGAACGTCGCCGCGTTTGACCCAGGCCGACGACGGTCCCCGCCGAAGTGCGCCCAGCGCCGCCGCAGACTCGGCATCCAGCGTGGTCGAGACGATGACGGTTTCGGGAAAGTCCAGCCCGCTCCCCGCCAGCCGCCGCACCAGCCGGTGACGGTGACAGGCGAGCGCGCTGGAAGGCCGGTTCACCATGATGGCGCCATTGCCTTCCAGGCGAAGCAGATTGTCGAGGGCACGGATGCCCTGGCACATGTTCAGGTAGAGATCGGCGGGAGGAACCTCGCCCGACTCGGCCTCCGCCTCGGAGACCTTGTCGATTCGCCAGTCTATTGCCGCGAGTTCGGCGGCGACCGCGTCCATGATGGCGGTGTCGTTGGCCAGGTGCTGGTTGGGTGAATACGATGGCTTGCGGTAGAGCGCGACACAGTGTTTCACAAATTCCTCATTGGGGACGGACGGCCCGCCCATGCGGGTCGAATCGGCTAAAGATAGTCCGGAAAGCCGCTTTGCACCCACCCATCGGCCAGCTCGAGGTCCCGCTTGCGGTCGAGATCGATAATCCGGGGAATCTCGACGGTGGCGACTGGCTGTCCCAGGGCCACAACCCGTTGCAGAAATCCGCGCATCCGGTGCACCCCGGACGCGAGGCATTCCTCGGCTGCGTCACGAATGGGAGGTCCCAACCCGTACACGCCACCGGTCACGCAGGGGGTGGGCCCCGGTTCCCCGCCGACGCGGGTAACGAAGCCCCGGGGGTCGCGGAGGACGTGGAGCGGGTTCTCATCGTCCACGAAGGGTGTCACGATGAGTACCAGCGCCGTCCCCGCTGCCAGGTGGGATTGCACCTCGGCAAAGGCGCGCCGCCAATCGTCCGGTCGCATTACGGTGTCGACCATCGAACAGAACACCGGGCCCGGGGGCACCTGCCGCAGCCCCATGACAAGGGTGTGCAGCGAGGAAGGAGTGTGGCACCATACGATGGACGGCGCTTGGCCTTCGCCGGTGACGGCGAGGGCCGGTCCCACCTCGGGCATGTCGTCCCGGATCAGGCAGGTCAAGCTCTCACAGCCCAGCGCGAAGAAGGTGTCCACCAGGCGGCGGATCTGCGGCTGGCCGTCCAGCTGGACCAATGGCTTGGGGACCGTCACGCCATCGACGCGGAGGCGGGAGCCTTCACCGCCGGCCAGGATCAGGCCGTGCATCGGGCTACCGGAATACGGCCTCCAGATCGGTCAACCGGGCGATGCGTGCTGTCGGCGAGGTCTCGGCCGGAGGCGATCGATCCGCGGTGGTGAGCCAGCAGGTGTGGAGCCCGAGTGCTCGAGCCGGTCGGATGTCGGTCTCGAAATTGTCACCGACCATCCAGCTGTCCCCGGCGGTGGCTCCCAGTGCCGTGAGGGCCTGGGTGAAGATCCGCGGGTCGGGCTTGGCGACGCCGATCACTGTGGAATCGGCGACCACCCCGAAGAGATCGGACAGGCCCAGTTCGGTCAGACAGCGATCCAGGTTACCGGTGAAATTTGAAACGACGCCGAGTCGGCATCTCTGGCTCAGGCGCTCGAGGACGGGGCGGTTCCGGTCCACGGTCTCGATTGCTCCAGTGCAAAATCGAGCGGCGATCCGCCTCGCGTCCACCCGGTCGCCGTCAGGACACCCTTGGACCACCAGTCCGGTCTGGGTTTCCACCATGACCTGGAAACCCATCTGCCGGGTCGAGTGCGCCGCTTCCAGCGCGCGGTCGCTTTCCTTAAAGATCGATTCAAAGCCCTCGAGGCCCAGCCGGCCACCTTCGGCCAGGTAGGCCTCATGAAAGCGGACGGCCCAGCGGACACCGTCTGCGTCCAGGGTTCCCCCAAAGTCAAAGAGCACTGCCTGAGCCCTGCCGGACCTCATGAGACTCCTGGTCTGGTGTCGCCGAAGAAAATCGGCTCAATTTAACAGGCCATCCCAGCGGGTGCCGTGTTTCCGCCTCGGCTTGACATTCCACTCCCGCCGGCCACTCTACAGGAGGCCCGCGACCGAAGGTCGCTGGCTCCGCCCAGTCCACCCCACCGCTGAGGAACAATGCTACCCGGTACCCCCACGACCCTTCGGCGCGCAGCGTCCGCTGTGCTGATACTCGTCTGCGGCTGGTTCGGACTGGCCTCCGCCCAGCAGCCCGGCGCCCCGATCGCCAAACCGCCCAAGCCTGCCGCCCGTCCGGCCAGATCCGCGCTGGTGAAAGGCGTCACGGTCGAGGGGATCACGGAATACTCCCTCCCCAATGGGCTCAAGGTGCTGCTCTTCCCGGATCCGTCCAAGCCCACCACGACCGTCAACATCACCTACCTCGTGGGCTCCCGGTATGAGGGGTACGGCGAGACCGGCATGGCCCATCTGTTGGAACACATGGTGTTCAAGGGGACGCCGAAGCACCGAAACATCCCGCAGGAGCTGACCGAGCACGGCGCCAATCCCAACGGCACCACCTGGTTCGATCGGACCAACTATTTCGAGACCTTCTCCGCCACCGACCCGAACCTGACCTGGGCGCTGGATCTCGAGGCCGACCGAATGGTCAACAGCTTGATCGCGAAAAAGGATCTGGAGACCGAGTTCACCGTCGTCCGTAATGAGTTCGAGGCGGGCGAAAACGACCCGGGTGAGATTCTCGAAGAACGGGTCATGTCCACCGCGTTCCTTTGGCACAACTACGGGCATTCCACTATCGGCGCCCGCTCTGACATCGAGCAGGTACCGATCGAGCGACTCCAGGCCTTCTATCACAAGTACTACGAGCCGGACAACGCGATTCTGGTCGTCGCCGGAAGATTCGACGAACCGCATACCCTCCAGCTTATCGAGCAGAAATTCGGCCGGATCCCGCGGCCTCGGCGGACCGGCATCATGCTCATCTATCCTACCTACACCGCCGAGCCGACTCAGGACGGAGAGCGGAGCGTGACCCTCCGTCGGGTGGGGGACGTGCAAGTGATCACGGCGGCCTACCACGTACCGGCCGGCTCCCATGAGGACTTTCCCGCGGTGGATGTGCTGGCGGGGGTGCTGGGCGATGCCCCTTCCGGCCGACTTTATACGGCCTTGGTGGAGACCAGGAAAGCGGCCAGCGTCTCCGCCTTCGACTACAAGCTCCGGGAGCCCGGGGTGCTTATCGCTTCGGCCGAGGTTCGGAAGGAGGCCTCGATCGACAGCGCGCGGATCGCCCTGCTGGCCGCGCTGGACGAGGTGGTGCGCCGTCCTCCGACGGAAGCAGAGGTGGCCCGCGCCAAGGCGACGCTCCTCAAGAACATCGAGTTGCTGCTCAACAGCTCCGAGCGGGTGGGGTTGAACCTCAGCGAGTGGGCCTCGATGGGCGACTGGCGCATGCTCTTTCTCTTCCGCGATCGCTTGAAGCAGGTGACCGCGGCGGACGTGCAGCGGGTGGCCGCCACCTATCTCAAGCCCTCCAATCTGACTCTTGGCACCTTCATCCCGACCGAAAAGCCGGATCGGGCAGAGATCCCGCCCGCTCCCGACGTCGCGATGCTGGTGAAGGACTACCGGGGAGACACCACGCTGGCCCAGGGCGAGGCGTTCGACGCCTCTCCGGCCAATATCGATCGGCGGACGACCTTCACCGCGCTTTCCGGCGGGCTCAAGCTGGCGCTCCTCCCCAAGCAGACCCGCGGTCAGTCGGTCCGCGCCTCGCTCAATCTCCATTTCGGATCGCTGGCGGCCGCGATGAACCGCAGTGCGGTCGCGGACCTCACCGGGGACATGCTGCTTCGGGGCACCCGGAGCCTGACTCGCCAGCAGATCAAGGACAGCCTCGACAAGCTCAAGGCGCGGGTCAATCTCTTCGGCCGCTCGACCCAAGTCGGCGTGCGGATCGAGACCACGCGACCCTACCTGCCGGCGGTACTCCGGCTGGTGGGCCAGGTGCTGCGTGAGCCGGCCTTCGACCCCAAGGAGTTCGAGGAACTCAAGCAGGAAAATCTGGCCAGTCTCGAGCCCCAACGGTCGGATCCCCAGGCGCTGGCGTTCACCGCCTACCAGCGCTACCTGAACCCGTTCCCCAAGGGTGATCCGCGGTATACCCCAACCGTGGATGAGCAGGTGGCCGATTACACCGCCGCTTCACTCGATGAGGTGAGGAAGTTCTACGCCGAGCTTTACGGGGCCAGCGATGGCCAGCTTGCCGTGGTGGGAGACTTCGACTCCGCCGAGATCCTGGCCCTGGCGGGGGAGCTGCTCGACGGCTGGAGGAGTCCCCAGAAGTTCGAGCGGATCCCCACCGAGTACCGGAGCGTCGCCGCGACCTCGATTTCCATTGAGACACCCGATAAGGCCAACGCCATGTTCCTCGCGGGCCAGAACCTGGACCTTCGCGATGACGACCCCGACTATCCCGCCCTGCTTCTGGCCAATGAGATGCTTGGCGGCGGGTTCCTCAACTCCCGGCTGGCGACGCGGATCCGGCAGAAGGAGGGGGTGAGCTATGGCGTCGGCTCGTTCATCAACGCACCTTCGCTCGATCGCAACGGTCAATGGGGCACCTACGCTATTTACGCCCCGGAGAATGCCGAGCGGTTGGAGTCGGCCTTCCGGGAGGAAATCGACCGGGCCCTGAAGGACGGGTTCACATCGGAGGAGGTGGAAAAGGCGAAGGCCGGCTATTTGCAGAACCAACAGGTGGGCCGGTCGCAAGACGGGAGCCTGGCGGGCAGCCTGGCCGAAAACCTCTATCTCAACCGCACCCTCGCCTTCGACGCCCAGTTTGAAAAGAAGCTCAGTACTTTGACCGTGGATGAGATCAACCAGGCGCTGCGCCACTACCTCGTCCCTTCGCAGATCACCGTCGTGAAGGCGGGCGATTTCGCCAAGAAGGCGGGGCAGCCGGCCAAGCCGTGAGCCTCCCGCTTCCGGCCGCCAGCTGCCAGCAGTTACGTGATTTGACTCATTCTGCAGGTACCTGGTAGCCGGCCGCTGGCCGCCGGCAGCTGAGAGCACATGAAAACCAAGCCCTTCTTCTACAAGCAATCCAGCGGTATCCGCATTACGGTGCGCCCGCTCTTCCTGCCGGGCCAATCTCGGCCCGGCGGGGAGTGGTTCGTATTTGCCTACTTCGTCCGGATCGAGAATGTGGGCGAGGCCACGGCGCAACTGCTCTCCCGCCGCTGGCTGATCCACGACAGCATCGGGGAGGACACCGTCGTCGAGGGTGACGGGGTCGTGGGGGAGCAGCCGACCCTCGCCCGTGGTTCGGTGCACGAGTATCAGAGTTTTTGCGTTCTCAAGTCCCCGTCGGGTTTCATGGAAGGCCAGTACTTCTTTACCCGGCCCGACGGGTCCCGGTTCGCGGCGGATATTCCGCGCTTTGACCTGCTGGCTGACGAATCCGCCGGGCAGTGGAACTAGACACCCGTCACTTCGTCAGGGCTTCGGTCCCGCTTGACCTCGGCCTCCTGGTGGTCGGGGTCGTCTTCGTGCAGTCGGCCCGGCGCTGGCTGGCGGTCGGGGCCAGCTTTCCGGTGTTGCTTCTGATGCAACTGGGATGCGGCCTCCTCGGCACGGTTCTTATCCTGTCC
>JBGPJS010000159.1:0-8217 GCA_041485505.1 Gemmatimonadota bacterium
CTGCCGTCCAAATGCACGGTGCAGGCGCCGCATTGGCCGAGGCCACAGCCAAACTTGGTCCCGGTGAGTCCCAGGGTGTCCCGCAATACCCAGAGCAGCGGTGTTTCCGGCCCGACATCGACATCGTGCAATTGGTCATTGATGTTGAGTTGGATCACCAGGGACTCCTTGCCCGAGAAAGGACCGATCAGCCGTTAGCCGTTAGCCGTTAGCCATTGGCCATTGGCCGTTAGCCTCAGCACTCAGCACTCAGCACTCAGCACTCTTCCCTACTCCCCCGTCGCGATCGGCAGATCGTCCCGCTCGGCCCACTGGCTCCAGGAGCCCAGGTAGATCCGCACCTTCGGGTAGCCCAGCAGATATCTGAGCGCGAAGTGAACGTGGCTCGCCTCGGTCGAAGTGTTGCAGTAAACAATGACGCTCCGGTCCGGCGTGATGCCCTGCGAGGTGTAGCCGGCACGGAGGTCCTCCGGGCCCTTCCAGACCAGCGCGAGGTCGCGCTTCTCGAGATCCGACTGCCAGGGATGGTTGATGGCGCCCGGGATGTGACCTCGGCGCATCTGCGCGCCGGCCCCGCCGGAAAACTGCTTGGGGTTGCGGGCATCGACCAGGATGGCATCCCGGGTTGCGACCGCTCGCTGGACCTCCGCGAGGGAAGCGCCCTCCGGCTCGAAGGGACGGACCGGGAAGCTCCCCGGCACCGTCGAGGGGTAATGCCGGGCCAGCGGCTGCCCATCTGTCGCCCACTTCGCGTATCCTCCATCCAGCAGGTACACCTGGGACTGGTGAAGACCGGCCAGGATCCAGGCCACAAAGGTCGCGTCGATGTCGCGGCTCTCCCCCGCGCTGTAAATGATCACCGGCCGCCCCTCGCGGACGCCCTGACGGGTGAGGAGGCTCGCGTAGCTCTCGGCGGAGAAAAGCTGAAACGGAAGCCCATTCTCCGTCGAGCGCAGGGTCTCGATGCTGAGCCACGCCGCGCCGGGAAGATGGTTCAGCAGGTAGTCCGCCCAGTCGGGCCGAACATCGAGCACGGTGACGCCACCGTTCTGGATCATCCTCCCCGCACTCTCGACCGACAAGAGACTGGGGAGCTGGACGCCTGACTGGGGAGCAGGATATGCCGGTACCGGTGCGTGGGCGCACCCCGCGGCGAGCCCTCCCAGGAGGATCAACCCGCCGACCGACCACCGCCTTCCGCGGCTCATGACGCCAAGCTCCTTACCTCGGATTCACTCATTCCTAAGGAAGCTCTTCACAAGCGGCCTCATCATTGGGTTCTGTCATTGCGAGGCCCCAAAGGGGCCGAAGCAATCTTTCTCGCCTCTGCGCGCGAACCGGGCGAGATTGCTTCGGGCGCTCCGCGCCCTCGCAATGACAGAAGGGTCTCTGCTTCCTGCTCACTGCTCAGTGTCGAGCCCCATCACCTCGCGCTCCATTTCGAGATAGACCCGGGACGCGTTTCGGCGCCGGCGCGAAGCGATCGAGACCGGACGCTTGTCGTCGGGCGGTGGCAAGGTCTCCACCGCCTTCCTCAGGCTATGCCCCTGCTCTACTTCACTCTTCATCGCGACCCGAAGCTCGGTGATGTAGGTCCGGGTCAGGGTGACGAGCGCCGACGGCTCAGCCGGGATCGCCCCGTGCCCCGGCACGATCACCCGGGGGTTCAGCGAGTCGATATAGGCCAGGGCCTTGAGCAGCTCGCCAGAGCTACCGTCCACCACCATCGTGACCCCGTCATCCATCAGAATGTCCCCGGTGAAGAGCACTCTCTCCTTCGGGAGCCAGAGCATGAGATCGCCGGCCGAGTGCGCATTGGCCGGGTGCGCGACAACCAGGCTGCGACCCCCGGACACCAGCGTGTCGATACCGGTCACCGGCCGGTCCGGGGTATCGGCGTACTCGAAGCCGATCAGCTCCTGCAGCCCGACCACCGCGTCCCAGTCCGCCAGCATGGCATCGGGCCCCCCCTCGGAGGCGAGCACGTGCGTATCCGGATGGGCGATCACCCTCGCACCGGCGCGGCGGAGCGAGATGGTCCCAAACTGCATATCGGGATGATGGGCATTCAGCACGAACCACCGGATCGGCTGAGGGGTCACAGTCCGGATGGTGCGGACCAGCGCCGTGCCCTGCATCGGACTCGCCGTCCCGCCCACGGCCACCACTCCCTCGGCCGTGACCACGAACCCCGCGTTGGGACGGCCCTCCGCTCCCCGGGCCGTGTCGCCCAGTACCGCGTACACTCCATCCGCAAGTCGGCGGACGGGATAGATGGTCGTGGGTCCGGTGGCCGAGAAGGGCGAGGGACGCACGACAACCTGGGCGGCCATCGCGGTCACCCCGCCGAGCGCCAACGGCAAGACCACAACCAGATAGGCGCGACTGGATCCTGTCATCGATTTCCGGAATGAACAAGGCCGGCTCGTCGCCGGCCCCTAGCTCCGCCTGCAGGATGTCTCAAGAGGGGGCGAACCGGATCTCCGCCGAGGTCTGGTAGACCGCCCCCCTGTTGTCCTTGTAGGTCATCGTCAGCGGTCCTTCCTGGTCAGCCTTGAGCGTAAACACCACCATCGGATCTCGGCTGATCCCGGAGGTCCACTCGAACCGGGCCACCTGGGCCCCGGCGTACTCGACGATGACTTCCTGGATGAAATACGCCGGGATGATGTCCGCGTTGGCGTTGCGGAAGAACCCCGTGTCCATGGGGTGTTGGACGATGGTCTGCACCCTGATGACTTCGCCCTTGGTGATCCGGGCGGGCAGCACGATTTTTCCCTTGCCGGTCTCTTTCATCATAGAGTCACCTCACCCGCAGCCGTTGAGAGAGGTGGTGACCTTCTTGTAGTCCGCCCACAGCTCGCCCGAGCTGGTTTCGGCGATGGCTCGGACCCAGCAGGTGCGCCGCATCTTGATCCGGGTGTTGATCGATACCGTGCCGATGGCCGGACTCAGGTGGAACACCGTTACCAGTGGGTCGGGATTGTGGTCCACGATGAGATAGACCGCCTTGACGTACTGTTCCTCCGTCATGGGGAGGTCGGTCTCGAGGCCGACCGGTACTACCCGACCATCCTCGGCGGTATCGGGCATATCCAGCGTGACGTGGCCGCGCTGGATGGCGCGGTCACCGAACCGCTCCTTCAGGATCTTCGCGACGATTTCGTTGGGGGTCTCCGGATCGTCGGGGCCGCGACCGGACGCCGGCGTGGTGCTGCCGACGAGTCGCCGGCCAGAACCCCAGAGTCCCTCCGTCGCGATCACGACGCCGGTGAACCCAAGCCAGCGAAGAAAGGAGCGACGGGCGGTGGATTCAGTGCGGACCATCAGTACCTCCCGGGCCAGATCGCCAGCGGCCCCGTGTGATTCCAACCTGCCAGCGAATGCCGGCGAAGTCAACCGGGTCACCGTTGTGCCACCCCAGGAAACGCCTGGGTCCCGGATCTGTTGTCAGGTGGTTGGTGGGGCGGGGGTGTTGGAGCCGATGGCCCGGACCCGCTGCTCCAGCGCCAGCCGCTCCAGCTTTTCGAATGGCAGCGCAAGGAAGAGATCAATCCGACGGCTGATCACCAATAAGGCTTCGCGGAAAGCCCGCAGCTTCAGCTCATCAGGGCCCTCCACCTCGGCGGGATCTGGCATGCCCCAATGAGCCAACACCGGGGTGCCTGGGAAGATGGGGCAGGCCTCCCTGGCCCGGTCGCACACCGTGATCACGAGGTCCCACCGGTTGGCATCCTGGCCCTCCAGCCCTCGAGGGACCCGCCCCTGCCAGTCGATCCCGATCTCTCGCAGCGCCTCGATCGCCAATGGGTTCACCCGGCTGGCCGGTTTCGATCCGGCACTCTCGACGACGAATCTCCCCTGCCCTTTCCTCGTCAATATTGCCTCCGCCATCTGGCTGCGGGCGGAATTGCCGGTGCAGATGATCAACACCCGAAGGGGGCGGGATTCAGTGGGAGCCATGGGCGGAACCTTTCACGGGGACCGGTTTCGGCGTCACTGAGACAGGTGGATCGGATTGAAGAACGGGGAAGAACCGACTGGCCCAAAGAGCCACGTACACCAGGCCGACCAGAGTCGGCACCTCGATGAGGGGCCCCACGACCGCAGCCAGAGCCTCTCCTGAGGCCAGTCCGAAGGTGCCGACCGCGACGGCGATGGCCAGCTCGAAGTTGTTTCCCGCGGCGGTGAACGAGAGGGCGGTCGCTTCCGGATAGCTGAAGCCCATCCGCTTGGATAGAAGAAATGCCAGACCGAACATGGTGAAAAAGTAGGCGACGAGGGGGAGGGCGATCCGCGCCACATCGAGCGGCCGATCGAGAATACGGTCTCCTTGCATCGCGAACATGAGCACGATGGTGAACAGCAGTCCGACCAGAGCCAGGGGGCCTATCCGGGGTGCGAAGGAGGCTTCGTACCACGAGACTCCACGACGCCTGACGAGGTATCGCCGGGTGAGATAGCCGGCCAGGAGCGGAATCCCCAAGAAGATCAGGACACTCTTCGCAATACTGGCCATCGAGACGGTGAGCGTTGTCGTGTCAGCACCGAGCCACCCAGGGACAACCGCCAGGAAGAAGTAGCCCAGGATCGAATAGGTCAGGATCTGAAAGAGGGAATTGAGCGCCACCAGCACCACGGCCAGTTCGCTCGACCCCCCCGCGAGAGAGTTCCAGATCAACACCATCGCGATACACCGGGCGAGCCCGACAATGACCAGGCCGTTGCGGTAGGCCGGGAGATCGGGAAGAAACGCCCAGGCCAGCGTGAACATCACCAACGGACCGACGACCCAGTTGAGCACCAGCGAGGTCGTGAGCAGTCGCCGGTCGGCGACGCGCATCCCGATTGTCTCGTAGCGCACCCTCGCCAGCACGGGGTACATCATGGCGAGGAGCCCCACGGCGATGGGCACTGACACGCCCCCCAAGCGGACCGCGTCCAAGACCGGACCCAGCCTAGGGTAGGCACGGCCCAGCAGAAGTCCGAGCGCCATCGCAGCGAATATCCACGCCGGAAGGAACCGGTCCAGCGTGGACAACCGCTTCACGACGCTCGCCGCGGCGGGCGAAGGGGACACACTTTGCGCGGCCGTCATGCCCACCTGGTCATGCCGCGGGCTTCCTCGCCCGCACGAAGGCTCCCATGATGCGACCCTCCACCTGCGTCGCCAGTACGTCCACATTCAGCCCCGAACCCGCGAGGAAAGCCCGGGCGTCCTCCACCCGATAGATCCGGGTCGGCTCAATCTCGGCGTTCTCGAAGCCCACCTCGGCCAGCAGCCGCTTGAACTCGCGCTCCTCGAGGGCCCCGGCGACACAACCCACCCAGAGCTCCAGGCTCCGCCGGAGGGCACCCGGAACGTCGCCCCGGACCACTACGTCCGATACCGCGAAGCGCCCGCCCGGCTTGAGTACCCTGAAGGCTTCGGACAGAGTCCGGCGCTTGTCGCCCGAAAGATTGATCACGCAGTTGGAAATGATCACGTCGACGGAGTTATCCGGAAGCGGAATATTCTCGATCTCCCCCTTCAGGAACTCGACGTTGTCGACCCCGGCCTTGCGCTGGTTCTCCCGCGCGAGGGCGAGCATTTCGTCGGTCATATCGAGACCGTACGCCTTCCCGGTCGGTCCGACTCGACGCGCCGAGAGCAGCACGTCGATTCCGCCACCCGATCCGAGGTCAAGGACCGTCTCGCCGGTATTGAGCCCGGCCAGGGCGGTCGGGTTTCCGCAGCCGAGCGACGCGAGGATGGCTTCCGAGGGGAGTCCGGCGGTTTCGGACCCCGCATAGAGATTTGAGGTGATCGGGTCTCCGCATCCCGACCCATCGGCGGTGCCGCAGCAGCTGCTCCGGCCCTGGGTCGTCACCCGCCGAGCCGCCTCGCCGTATTTCTCCTTGACTACCTCGCGGATCCCCGCTGCGCTCGCGGCTCCCGCTTTCGATTCACTCTCCGAACCCCCGCAGCAGCTGCCTTCGCAGCAAGGAGTGGTGGCCTCGATCCTCATGATTCATCTCCATCAAGAATTGTTGATGTATTTATCAAGAAAAAATCAGTCGCAACAGGCCTTCGAGCGCGGGGCGGTGGCCGCTGATCTAGCCAGCTCCCCGATCGACTCCTCAGCCTGGGCGATCCCTTCCGCGTCAAGCGAGTAGTGGATCCACCGGCCCTCCCGCCGGTCCCGGAGCAATCCCGCGTCCTTGAGAGTCTTGAGATGGAACGAGAGCCGGGACTGGCCCAGATCCAGCGCCTCGGTCAGCTCGCAGACGCAACGCTCCCCTCGCCGGAGCATTTCCAGCACCCGGAGCCGGGTCGCATCGGAGAGCGCATGGAAGATCCGGGCAGTGCGCGCCAAGTCTCGGCCTGCATGAATCGTCATGGTCGGAATATATCAACCTTTCTTGATATATCAAGCCCGGCTATTTTCGCCGGCAACGCCAGACTCCACTTCACTCACTTCGCGACCGATATCGCGTACCCTGCGGTTGTCTGGAGGGCGTAACTTGGGGGCCGAGCCGCGACCTGCTCGACCGCCGCGTGATAGCTGGAAGCCCGGCCGAGGTCGGGAACCTGGATCCGCGCCAGGACACCCCCCGTGACGTTGCCGGTCACTACAATGTGCACCGAACTGCCGCCCCCGTTGGAAGCGAAGGTGCGATAGCCGGCTGCGACCACCGAATCGATCACTCCTCCGGAGACAGTGAAGAGCACCGCGCCGTCGTTGGTGTTCGGGGTGGCGAGGATTACCCGCAGCTCACCGGGCGTCGGTGAAACCGTATCCCCGTCACAGGCCGCTCCTGCCGCCGTGATCGCAAGCGCGAGCAGAGCCATACGAGCACTCATTGTTCAATGCCCTCCGACCGGTGGAGGCTTGGCCGCGGGATGTACGGACGGCCGGGCCAGTAGCCGCTGCATGACAGGCGCTCCCGGGTTCTGGCCGGTGAGTTGGAGGTAAGCCAGGAAGTCTCCTACGTCGTAGCTCCCGCTGCGATTTCCGATCAGATCAAGAAAGTCCTTCTGGGCCTGGTTCAAAGCCGGGCTACCAAGAAGTTCCCCGACTGCGTCGGCGAGCACCACCGCGACTACCGTAGTGAAATTGGCGGCGACGTCGTACGGCCGCCCCATCGGCAGGGTCACGGCGGGCCCAACCGCGTCGGTGTCTCCAGACCAACCGGTAAAGACCAGATTCGTGGGGGCCGACGCGGTGAGTATGACCGGGGTGAATTCCGGTAGGAACACGCCCGCCGCGAAGTTTCCGGCGAGACTTGCGCTTACGGTTCCGCCTCCGCTGACGGTCACCAGGAGCCGATGCTCCGGGGCGAACGTCCCCGTGACGCTGTCCGGAGCCGGACTCTCGAGGATCGTGTGGGTCCGAGGCTGACCGTCGCTCCAACTGAGGAAGCGGAACCGGCTCCGACCGCCATTTCCCATCACCAGGGTGTCGGCATCGATGGACAGCGAATCGCCGGGCGCTACGATATCGTCAAACCGGCCGAAAGCCACGCCGTTGACCCGAACGCTGGCCCCCTGCGGTGTGGCCGCGACCACTGAGCGGGGTCGCTTCAGATAGCGGAAGATCAGGTCGCCGTTGGGGAGCTGGTATATCGAATCGACGCTGAACCCGGCGAAGCTTCCCTGATTGTCCATGAGTGCGGGGTTGGTCGTGGCGGAGAGCTTTCGATTGCCGGAGGCGCCGGGGTAGGGATCGCCGGCATCCCCACGATTTCCCAGCGCCGGGGTGCGCAGCTGGTTCACGCCATCCGCCTGAACCAGAGCCACACCCTGCAGCGGCCCCACGTTGACCCGGTTGCCGAACGTGAACCCGTTGAGATCCACCACCCCCTGGTCGATGTGCCAGATCAGGAGTCCCGGCGCCTTGGGGAACCGTTTGGTATTGCCCAGGTAATTCGCGGGATTCATCTGGGCGCTGTCGCTCTCTAACGCCTGGCGGTTCTCGAGGAGGAAGTACTCATCGGTGCCGGGGACTCCCGCGTACAGGACCGTGTCCGAACTCGTCACCGGCCCCAGCGTGACAGTGCGGGACGAGCCCAGCGTGTCGACGGTCACCCACCCCATCTCCGCCAGCGACCACGCCTCATAGCGCGCTGGACTCCAGGGCAACGCGTAGTTTCCGCTCCCCATCAGCCCCCATTCGCCTATCCCCTCGGTGTGGTCGGTGTTTCTGAGATCGGTGTCGTACAGGTCGGGCAGGCCGA
>JBGPJS010000160.1:0-8164 GCA_041485505.1 Gemmatimonadota bacterium
AGCCGTTAGCCGTTGGTCGAGCCTATAGGAGTTCGAAACAATCTATTGCTGGGCAACTAATGGCTAACGGCTAACGGCCACTGCCCTTTTCCGCACCTGCTCTCCACACCTCCGCGATCTCCGCCGCGAGGTCCTCGGGCGGCCGCGTCGCATCCAGGGTCAGCACGTCGCCCTCGAGTTGATGGCGGAACCAGGTCTCCTGTCGTTTGGCGTATTGCCGCGTGCTGGTGGCAATCGCCTCCGCGACGCTCTCGCGGGAGCGCCGGCCATGAAGGTACTCGACCGCCTCCCGGATCCCTATCCCGTCGAGCCCCAGCGCGTGGGGGGGATGCCCTTCCGCCAGCACGGCCGCAACTTCCTCGATGAGCCCCCGGCTTACCATCGCTTCCGCTCGAGCGGCGATCCGCTGGTGCAGCACCGGCCGGGGGACGGTGAGTCGCACATACCAGGGGTGGACCGTGCCAGCGGCCCGGGCCACTTGCTGCCACCGGCTGAGCGGCAGGCCGGTCAGGAGTGCCACTTCGACAACGCGGGCGGCACGCTGGCGGCCGCCACCTCTGAATTCCGGATCCAGGCGACCGGCCCAGCGCAGTAGTTCGGCCGCATCGAGGCCAGCGCTCCAGGCCTCAATGCCGCGCCGGCGTTGGACCTCGAGCGGCGGCTCGGTAAAGAGCCCCTCGGTGAGCGCCCGGATGTAGAGTCCGGTGCCCCCCACAATGACGGGGACCCGTCCGCGGGATCGGATCCCGGCGATCCATTCGGTGGCATCCCGAGCAAAGCGCCCGGCACTGTAGCGGTGTCCGGGATCCACCAGATCGAGACCATGGTGGGGAATCCGGGCGCGCCATTTCCGCGAGGGTTTGGCGGTCCCGATGTCGAGCCGCCGATAGACCTGTCGGGAATCGGCCGAGACAATTTCGAGCGTCCAGTGGGCGGCCAGGGCGCAGGCGACGGCGGTCTTTCCGATGCCCGTAGGGCCGACGATGACCGGGACGCTAGCGTCGCCCAAACCGCCGCTCCAGCTCCTCCCGGGGCAGCTGCACAATCGTTGCTCTGCCGTGCACGTCGTGGGCGGGCAGCGTGGTGGCCAGGAGCCGGAGCATCAGCTCCCGCATCTCCCGTTGGTCCAGCCCCTCACCGGCCTTGATCGCGGCCCGGCAGGCGTAGGTTGCCGCGAACCGCTCCAGCGCATTGGCCCAGGCGCCGAAGCGGCCCCGTGCCAGGTCCGCCACCATTTCGCGGAAGCACCGGGTGGCGTCGAAGCGCGGGTGCGGCTGCGGCACCGCATGCACCACCACGGTGCGACCACCGAAGGACTCCACCTCAAACCCCACCCGGGCCAGCGGCTCCCGATGGGCCTCGAGCGCGTCCAGCTCCTCGTCGGTCAGGTCGAGGGTCAGGGGCAGCAGCAGCCGCTGCGCGGGCAACCCTTCACCGGCCAGTCGCTGCATGACGGACTCATAGATGATGCGCTCGTGGGCAGAGTGCTGGTCGACGAAGATGAGCGCCTCGGCCCCCTGGTAGACGATGTAACTGGAGAAGAGCTGCATCGCCGGCGTGGCGAAGACTTCCGGCTCCACCTCGGCCACCGCCACTGCCACCCCACCCTCGAGGGCGGCGGCCTCCGCTTCCTTGGCGTCCGCCGGCAGCGGACGGAAGAGCTCCATCGCGGCGGCAAGCCCCAGACGCCCCCCGGCGCCGGGTTCGGCCGGCATCGGCCGCCAGCTCCCGACCGGGGTTACCGCCGCGCCGGCGCCCAGGGCGTGGCGCACGGCTTCCTCGGTCACCCGCTCGAGACCGATCCGGTCGCGGAAACGCACCTCGAGCTTGGACGGATGCACATTGACGTCTACTTCCTCGGGGGCAACCTCGATCCGAAGGCAGAGGGAGGGTCGGTCGCCGGGATGGATGGCGGAGCGATAGCCGGCCTCGGCGGCGCGGAGCAGGAAGGAATCCTTGAAGGGGCGTCCGTTCACAAACAGCTGGGTGCGGCGGCCAGTGGGCCCGGCGTCGCCGGGGCGCTGGATGAAACCCTCAACCCGGAACGCCCCGGCGGCATAGCTCACCGGGATCAGCGTCCCGGCCAGGTCGCGTCCCCAAACCGCGGCCAGCCGGTCGGGGAAGTTGTGCCCCCCGGGCACGTGAAGTCGAAGGTGCTGATCGGCGTGGAACTCGAAGGCGCATTCGGGATGGGCCAGCGCCAGGGTCGTGACGGTATCGTGGACTGCCCGTACCTCACTCGACACCGAGCGGAGGAACTTCCGACGAGCGGGCGTATTGAAAAAGAGTCCCCGCACCGACACGGTGGTACCCTGCCGCCGGGCCACCGGCTCCACTCGATCGACGCGTCCACCGGTTACCCGGAGTTCGGTGCCCTCCCCTTCCCCTTCACTCGTCGTCAGCGAGAATCGCGACACCGAGGCGATGGCAGGGAGTGCCTCGCCGCGGAAGCCGAAGGTGCTGACGCCGACCAGGTCTTGCGCGCTCGTGATCTTGCTGGTGGCATGGCGATCGATTGCGAGGACGGCGTCCTCGCGTCCCATCCCGGATCCGTCGTCACTCACCTCGATGAGCGTCTTGCCGCCGCCCTCGATGGTGATCCGAACCGTCCGCGCGCCGGCGTCGAGGGCGTTCTCGACCAACTCCTTGACCACCGAAGCGGGCCGCTCCACCACCTCGCCAGCGGCGATCTGGTCGGCGACAGCGTCGGGAAGAATCGAGATGCGGCGGGGCATGTCGGATAAGATAGGGAGAACGGGGAACGGGGAACAGGGAACTGGGAACGGGGAAGTGAAATCGGATACGAATGGTTGGACAGCGTTTGAGGGTCCAGCAATAAACTGAAGATAGCGTCCGACTCAGCGGGTCCCGTTCCCCGTTCCCGGTTCCCCGTTCCCCAGCCACAAAGCGACCACCACCTCCGCCGGCACCCACCCCTTCCGCTTCTCTGCGTCCTCGACCAGGAGCCAGCCCCGCTCGCCACCGCGCACTATCACCGCGCTGCCCTTGCCCAGCGCTCCGATCTCCGGCGCTCGACCGTGGGGAGAGATCTGCAGTTTGCTGTCGGTCACGATGAGGGCGACCGGTCGCGCATACCAGCGTTCGAGCCCCCTTGCCGCACCCCAGAACCCGACGGCACCGACCACCAGGACCACCCAGCGTCCCCGCGGCCCCCGTCGTGCAATCAGTCCCGCCCACCCCACCATCCAGATGACCGCCCCGACCGCCAGCAACTCTTCCGGTGTCACCGGCGCCACTCGGAGCCACTTGGCCGACTCCGCGCTGGGCCCGGGCACCAGCCGCAAGGCGCGTCGCAGGATCCGGTCGCGCGGGGCGAGACGGAGAGCCCGGGACCATTCCGCCAATGCCCGCCCGTCCTCACCAAGGCGGTACTCCGCGGCGCCGAGGTTGTACCAGTGCGCCGGCACCGCGGGCTCCTCAGCGGTGCGCTTCCCGAAGGCCTCCGCCGCCGAGCGAAGGGCGCCGGCCTCGTACAGCTCCTCCGCCGCCGGGGTCTGAGCCCCCGCGCCAAGGGCGCCCACGAGGAGCAGAACGACTCCGGTGGTCGCCGCAGGCCAGTGGGGAGCGGAGCTCTCCGTTCCGGCGCCGAGTTTCGACGAGAGCGCGCGCCACTCGGCCATGATCTGATGCACCGCCTCGCCCTGGACCGGACCAAATCGTGCCTGGCGCACCCGGTCGCGCAGTCGGGTCAACTCGACAGCGACTGTCGGATCGAGGCCGACTCCCCGAAGGGCGTGGATCAAGGCGTCCCCTTCGAGACCGGTCGCGTGCGGTGCCCGGGTCGCGATTTCACTCTCCAGCTCCCGCTGGGCCCCACTCAGGTCGTCGCGGCTGGGAGCTTCGGCCGGCGCTGACCGGGGCCGGCGCATCGCTTGAAGCAGCAGGAAGGCGCCCGGCGGAAGCAAGACGATCAACCAGAACCCCCAATCGGCCACGCCGTGCACCAGGCGCCATGGCAGTGCCGGCCGCCGGCTATACATGAGCGGTGGCGGCAGCGCCTTGGCCACCGCTGCCTCTCCGGCGGGCGCCACCGGGATAGCGGTGGGCGGAAGCTCCGTTGAAGCGTAGAATCCGGTTGCCGGATCGAAGAAGCTATAGTTGACCGAGGGGAGCAGGAGGGAGCCAGTGGAATCGGGCACCACCAGGTACCGGAAGGTCTTGGTACCCGCGAGGCGGCCCGCTTTTGCCTTGATGACCTCCTCGGTTCGATCGGAATAGACCCGCACGCCTTGGGGCCAGCGAATCGGCGGCGCCGGCCAGAGGGCGACGTTGCCTTCGCCTTCGAGAGTGAGAGCCACCGCGACCGGCTCTCCCACCCGCCCTGCGAGCGGTGTCACCGACCGGCCCAGGGTGAGTCCGCGACCCACAGCACCGAGAAAGGCCGCGGTGCGGCCGCGGTCCGGAAGCTCGGACACTTGCAGCGTTCCCTCTGGGCTGCTCAGGGTGTAGCGCTCCTCCTGGCTAAAGAACTGAAAGGCCAGGGGGACGCTGTAATGGAGCGTGGCCGGCGCGATCCGGACCCGGCCTGGCGTCAGTGGGAAGACAATCTGGTGCAGGACGAACACATCGTACCAGCGTCCGCCCACCAGCCGGCTCGCCGCGATCCCCACCGGGGCCGGCTGGGGATAGCTCCACACCCCGTCGATCTGGGGAGCCTCGAGGGTAGGCGGCCGCCGGAGCTGTACTCTAAGGTCGCGGGGAAACCAGGCCGCGGTGATCACATCCACCTGCTCGCCCACGGTCACGTTGTCGGCGGAAAGCACCAGCGTGAGTCCCACCTGGCCGGTCACCTTGGGCGGCGGAGCGCGTTCGAGGAGTTTCTGCACCCGGGGATTGATCGTCGTCGCGACCCCCGTGGCGCGGCCGGCGCCCGTCACCACGATTTCGGCGGCGTCGCCCTGCACGACGTGGGGACCCTGGCTCACCTGGAACGGTCCCAGCCGCATTCTGCCCGCCTGCAGCGCGCGCAGCCGGAGCTCGAGGGTGGTGGTGCGAGTCTGGGATCCGCTCACCGCGACCTCGTTCCGCTCGCTCCGCGCCACGACCTCGAGCCCGGGGAGCGGCGGCAGAGCGATCTTGATGTTCTCGCTCGACTGGCTGGTGACCTTGATGGTGAAGGTGATCTCCTCGCCGACCGTGATCTGGTCGCGATCCACCGAGGAGATAACCTCGGGAGGTGGGGCCTGCTGCAGCAGCGCGAGAGAGTGAGCAGTGAGCAGTAACCAGTAAGCGGGACTGAACACGTGGCGGAACCTCCGAGATGAATTCTTGCCCCACCGGCTCCACCCACCGCATGTCCGGCTTACTGTTCACGGCTTACCGCTTACTGCTTACCGCTCACCAGTTTTTCACCACCACCCGCGGCTCCCGCGCTTTCCCCATGTGCCGAGTGCGCGTGGTCCGCTCCTCCCGATCGACCGAGTTGAGGATCTGCTCCGCCTGACTCTCGGAGAGGTCCGCCGGGTTGGCGCCGGAGTGCGGCTGGTCGGGCGAGCCCTGGCCTTCCCGAGGTGGTGGCGGGGCTCCCCCTCCTCCACCCCCAGCGGGAGGTGCTTGGTGCCGGCGCGCGATCTCCAGATTCCACTTGGCGCGCTGGGAGCCCGGCTCGAGGAGGAGCGCCTCCTGCAGATGACCCGCCGCCTCTTCGAGCAGAGCCTGCTTGCGGGCAGTGTCGGCCGCCGCCGCCAGCAGGGCCGTGACGCCGAGGTTGTAGAGGGCGCGGTAGCGTAAACCGGGATCGAGGGAGTGTGATGCCTCCTGCAGTGCCCGCCGCGCCACCTCCAGCTGGCCGGTCCTAAGGGCCGCGGTGCCCGCGTTGTAGTACGCGGTGTCGGTGGCGATCCCCTCTCGAGCCTCGGCCAGAAACGATTGCGCAGCCTGGGTCGCATCGCCCCGGGTCATCGCGCGTTCCCCGGCCGAGGGACGCTGGGCTTCGGCCGGACGGATCAGCAACAGGCCCGCGAGCCCCACCAGCGCCGCGGTGCGGCGACGCAGGGTCTGCCAGATGAGGAGAGCAATCGCGAAGACCAGCGGAATCCAGGCCCGCGGCAGCAGATCCGCCGTGGTGGTTTCGGCCGAGGGAGCCCGCTTGAACACCGCGACCAGATCCCGCACCGCTCCGGCCTGGTCCGGGAGCTGGGATGGGACCAAGGTCCCCTCCGCGGCATCGGCAACAGCCTGGAGCACGTCGTCCCGGCGGCTGGTCTCGATGATATGGCCGTCTTCATCCTGCTGATACTCCACCAGCGCCCCCGAGCTGTCGCGCACCGGGATCCTGATCGGGGTGCTCTGGCCTTCGGAGACGAGGATCAGGCGGATTCCAAGATTGGCCAGCTGGCGCGCCTGGGCGAGGGTCTCGGATATCGAATCGTGAGTTTCCCCGTCGGTGAAGACCACGAGGACCCGATCCGAGGTCTCGGTACTGGCGGCCAGGAGCTGGCCCCCCTGGGCCAGCGCGGTCCCCAGGCTGGTCCCGCCTTCACTGGCCAGATCGGGATCCAGGCCTTCAAGAAAGAGGGAGATCGCGCCGCCGTCCACCGTGAGCGGCGTCAGGATGTAGCTCCGCCCCGCAAAGGCGATCAGGCCCAGGCGGTCGCCCCCGAGATCCTGCACCAGGCGCCGCACTTCCCGGGCAGCGCGCTGGAGCCGGCTTGGCGCCACATCCTCCGCCAGCATCGACCGGCTGATATCCATCGCGAAAACCACGCTCAGGGCCCGGGTCTCCGAGGTGACCTCGGCACGACCACCCCGGGGCCCGGCCAGGGCGATACCGGCCACCAATGCCGCAAGGCCGAGCAACCAGGGATGCCAACGGCCGTGACTTGCCGCCAATCCCGCCACCTCGTCCGACCAGGCACCCGCCCGTTCCACTCGCCGCCGCCGGGCAAGCCAAGCCAGCACCCCGAGTACCACAGCCAACACCGGGGCGAGGGCGAGCAGATAGGGGGAGTCGAAGGTCATGATGGGGCGGGCAGGCGGGCAGGCGGTCGGGCGGGCAGAGGGGCCGCACACGGAAGGCGATCACGGCCGAATGCAAGATGACCGGAATAGGTATCAGTGAAGACATGGCGGGATTCACCGGCTCGCTTTCTCCGCCCGACGGCCCGCCCGCCCGCCTGCCCGCCGCCGCTCATGGAACCCACACAAACAGCGTCCCATCCAGCAGCAACACCAGCGCGAGTAGGCCGAGCCCCAGCAGAATCAGAGGCCGCGTTACTTCGTCGTATCGCACGTAACGGGTGATCTGCACCGGGGTTTTCTCCAGCCCGTCGATCTGCTTGAAGATCCGGCTCAGCGCTTCACTATCCTTGGCCCGGAAGTAGCGCCCGCCCGTCTTCTGGGCAATTTCCTTGAGTAGGCCCTCGTCGATCTCGACCGGCAGGACCTCATAGCGGAAACCACCCACCCCGCGTCCAGTCGGAATCGGCGCCTCGCCATCGGTGCCGACACCGATGGTGTACACCTTGATGCCGAGGGCGGCGGCGGCCGCCGCCGCGGTGCGGGGATCGACGGTGCCGCGGTTGTTCTCCCCGTCGGTCAACAGCAGGACGACTTTCGACTTGCCCGGCGCGTGCCGGAGTCGGTTGATGGCGGTGGCGAGTCCCTCACCGATCGCGGTGCCATCCTCCAGGATGCCGATCTTGAGGTTGGTCACCCCTTGCTCGAGCACCTGGTAGTCCGTGGTAATGGGTACCTGGGTCAGGGCCTCGCCAGAGAAGGCCACCAGCCCGATGCGATCGGCGGTGCGGCCCTGGATGAACGAAATCGCATCCGCCTTGGCCACTTCCATCCGATTCGACGGCGCGAAATCCTCCGCCAGCATGCTGGAAGAGATGTCCACCGCGATCACGATGGCGATCCCTTCCTGCCGAATCTCGACCATCGTCCCGCCCAGACGGGGCCCCGCCGCGGCCCCAATCCAGACTCCCACCGCCAACGTCCGCAGCGCGGGCGGAACCCGGACCAGGGCCGAGGCGACGGGGGACAGATCGAGGAGTCCCACGTCACTGTAGGAGAGCCCGGTCCGCCGCTCCCGCCGTCGGCGCCACCACCACAGCGGCAGGATAAGGAGCAGCAGCAGAAGCCAGGGCCGGGCGAAGCTCACGATTCCTCCGCCGCGATGGTCCGGGCCAGGTCGGTGACC
>JBGPJS010000161.1:0-8153 GCA_041485505.1 Gemmatimonadota bacterium
GACATCGTTCCGGGATCGACGTTGATATACGGATCGAACTTCTGCATCGTCACGGTCAGGCCGCGTTCGACGAGCAGGCGTCCAAGCGACGCGGCGGCGATGCCTTTCCCGAGGGAAGAGACCACGCCGCCGGTCACGAAGATGTACTTGGTCGCGTTGGCACCATGCGTCATGTCGTCACCTCAGGGCTGCGAGCCAGTGCGCCTCGGCCCGGCGCAAATCATCGGGAGTATCGACTCCGGGCAGTGCCGGCTCCGCCAGCCGCACCACCCCCACCGTCATTCCGTGCTGCAAGGGGCGGAGCTGCTCCAGCTGCTCCGCTGCTTCCGCCGGAGTCGGCGGAAGCGAGATCCAGCGTTCCAGCGCCGCGCGGGTATAGGCATAGATGCCCAGGTGCTGCCAGTACAGCCCGTCCCCGGAGCTTGCGGCATCCCGTCGCCAGGGGATCGGGGCGCGCGAGAAGTAGAGTGCTCGGCCCCGGAGATCGGTCACCACTTTCACCCGGGCAGGATCCGACGCCAGCGCGGGATCCAGCGGAGCGGCAGCGGTGCCGACCTCGTCGCCGCCCATCACCCTCTCAAGGGCACCCGCCAGTGCGCTCCGGCTGACAAACGGCTCGTCGCCCTGAATATTCAGGATCACGTCGCAGTTCTTGAACTCCGCTCTTCGGGCGGTCTCCGCCACCCGCTCGGTCCCGTTCAAGTGCCCCTCTCCCGTCAGGATCGCGCGGGCACCCGAGCGCTCCACTACGCTTACCACCATTGGGGAGTCCGTCGCGACCACCAGGCAATCCACCAGAGCGTGTTCCCGCACACGCTCGATGACCCGGGTGACCAGAGGCTCACCGGCCAGCAGCCGCAGCGGTTTGTTGGGGAGTCGGTTTGAGCCGAGCCGAGCCGGGATCACACCGAGGATGCGCATTTCCGAACGTAATAAGAGGCGGGCGGGATGTCAAAAGTCGTGCCGAGAGTATTCTTGACTCTTGACAGATCGCTATCGGTCAATTTGGCAATGGGTTAGCAGATCGGTCGATGGGAGGTCGGGGGCCCCCTAAGGCTCCCGAGGTCTAGCTCCCACAGCACCACCAGGAGGCGGCAAACGGAGGTAGAAGAACGCTGATCGAGTCCGAGGCCTACCCGCCCTCAGGCTGCGCGAGCCAGCCTGAGAAAGTTCTGAATCAACTGCTTCCCCTGAGCCGTCGCAATCGACTCGGGATGAAACTGAACCCCGAAAAGGGGAAACTCCCGGTGGCGGAGTGCCATGATCTCCTGCCCCGCCGGGCGATCATCCGACCAGGCGGTGACCTCCAGTAGGTTGGGAAGTGCCTCGGCGGTCACCACGAGTGAGTGGTACCGCATAACTTCAAGTGGATTCTCAAGTCCGTCGAACAGCTCGGTGGCCCGATGCCGAATCCGAGTGGTCTTGCCGTGCATCAGCCGCCCCGCACGTACCACCTGGCCCCCGAAGGCCTCACCCAGGGCCTGATGCCCCAGGCAAACGCCGAGCACAGGCACTCGCCCCGCAGCGGCACGGATGAGAGGCACCGAGATCCCCGCCTCCGCCGGGGTGCAGGGGCCGGGAGAAACAATGATCGCGGAGGGTCCAAGCCCAAGTGCTTCGGCGACGGAAAGGGCATCGTTTCGGTAGACCACCGGCTCGATGCCCAGTTCTCCCACGTATTGAACGAGGTTGTAGGTAAAGCTGTCGTAGTTGTCGAGGACCAGGAGCATCAGGGTTTCTTCCTCACCTTCACCTTCACCGGGTCCTTGGGTGCAGCGGCCTCCACAGGAGCGGGGGGAATCCCGCGCCCGTTACGGATGGAATCGGCCAGACGGGACGCGTCCGCGGAAATGGAGTCAGTCCGCCGCTCCGCGGCATTCTCGACCGAATCCGCCTGCCGGTCCCTGGCCTCGTCAAGCGAATCGCTTCGGGATTCCACCGTGAATCCGTGACCATCAAGCTGGAAGCTGGCGTCGCGAAGGTCCTTCACGGCCTTCTCCGGAAGGAGCAGCGGGAAGGATTCGTCGGTCCCGCGGAGCACGACGACACCGAAGGGCAGCAAACCGCTGGAGGCCGTGTCCCCGGTCTGACAGCGGAAGGTGCTCCTCTCGTTGAGCCCTTCCACGTCGTCGATGGCGACCTGACAGTCGCGGAGACGGGCCACCGAATGGGAGTCCGCCAGACTGATGACCACCTGAACCGAAGAGATATGTTTCGGGTCGTCCCGCAGCAGGGATATCTTGTCGATGTCGCCGAGTTTCTCCCCGTTCAGTTTGAAGGGAACGAAGGCGATTGGAATCGAGATTGGATCTGAAGTCTCGGAGATCTTGTGTTTGAAGCCGCCAACGACGGAGTGGATCCCCATTCCGATCGCGAAGATCACCACGATGCCGAAGGCGATTCGGAGCCAGTAGTTTGTCATACGGTTGTCCGGTAACGAGTTTACTGAGGCGTTTCACTTAGAGACGGAGAGGGAGCGCCTGAAGTTTCAGGATCGGTCCCCAGAGATCCCACGGCTTTCCGGATGGAAAGATAGCAGATAAATGAACGAGCTCGCCGCCGCCTTTCTGCAAGCCGCGATTACCCTCGGCCTCGCCGCCCTATTCGGCCTTCTGTACCGTCGTTACCGCAAGCCGTACTTCCGCTGGTGGGCAGTGGCCTGGCTGCTCTACGCCGTCCGGATCGGTGCGATCATCGGTTTCCTCGCGACCAACAACAGTCTCTGGCTCTACTGGCACCAGGTCGTGACGGGGTGGACGGCCCTGGCTCTCCTCTGGGCGGCGCTGGTTTTTTCTCAGCAACTCCGATTCCGGCGCCGGTACCTCTGGCTGACACTCTTCCCGCCGGTGTGGTCCTACGTCGCGATCTATCGCTTGCAGGACTTTCTGCTGGCGGCGGGCCCGGCGGTGATCTTCCTCAGTCTCGCGACCTTCTGGAGTGGGGCGGTTTTCCTTCGGCACCGACGGCAAACCGGGTCGACGGCGGCGGCCATCCTGGCCGGCACCCTGATTCTCTGGGGCCTTCACCATCTGGACTATCCGTTCCTCCGGGCCCGGGGCGCGTGGAGTCCGTGGGGTTACTACCTCGACATCATCTTCCTGCTTGCCCTCGGCGGGGGGATCCTGCTCCTGGTGGTCGAAGACCTGCACCGCGGGCTGAATGCCCTCTCTTCCCTCTCCGGCGACCTCCAGATCGGCGGTCCGACTGACGACCGATTCGCCTCGCTGCTCCGCCGACCGCTTGGCCTTCCCGGAGTCCGTGGGAGCGCGCTCTGTCTGACCGAGCCCGGTGGAGAGCGGATCGTCGGAGGCGCCGGAATCTGCCAGTCCTGGACCGGGTGGAAACCTTCAGGGACCGCGGCCGCCGCGATCACGGAGGCAATCTCAAGTCATCGACTGCGGATCACCCGAGACCTGCACGACCCGGCCGACCCGGAAGGCGCCCGTTACGCCTATGCGGCGGTTCTCCCGGTCTTTCGCGGCAGCATAGCGACCGGCGCCTTGATGATCGTGGGTGATGCCCGGGATCCCTTCACCGCCCTCGACGAGCGCTTTCTGCTCGCCCTCGGCCAGCAGGTCGGCGCGGCCCTGGAAAATGCGGAACTATATCAGCGCCTGGAGGAACGCACGGCGGACCTGGAACATCTGGCGACCCGCATGGTCCGGCAGCACGAAGAGCAACGGCGGCGGATTTCGCTGGAGCTGCACGATGAGACCGCCCAGGTCTTCTCCGCCCTCAAGCTCGAGCTGGGAGTGCTCCGGGAGGGTGCGGCCCCCGAGTCGGTGGAATCGCTCGAGCATCTGATCACCTTGGTCGACGCGGGCATGAAGAGCATCCGTGAGGTCACCCAGGCGCTCCGCCCTTCCCTGCTTGACGATCTGGGCCTGCTCCCCGCGCTCCGGGCACTCGCGGCCGGATTCGGGGAACGGAGCGGCATCGCCATTCGATTCGAGTCTGACGACAGTCTTCCCCAACTTTCGGACGAGGCTGAGCTCGGACTCTTTCGGGCTCTGCAGGAGGGGCTGGCGAACGTGGCCCGGCACGCGGGGGCCTCGTCGGTTGCGGTCGCCGTTACGGTCATTGATAGACAAGTGGTACTGGGGATATCGGACGACGGCCGCGGGATCTTGCCCGGCACCGACCGACCCATGGACACCGGAGAACGGCTCGGACTGGTGGGGATGCGGGAGAGGATCACCGCGCTGGGTGGAACCGTCCAGGTCGGCTCGGCCGCGCCCGCCGGAGCCCGGCTGGACATCCGGGTACCGGTGCCGGAGGCCACGCCATGAGTGACAATCCCGCTATCCGGGTCCTGGTGGTGGACGATCACGCCCTGGTCCGTGAAGGGATCCGGCGAGTGCTGGGGACGTCCGGGGAGTTTGAGGTGGTGGCCGAAGCCGGAGACGCCGAGCAGGCCCTGAGGCTGGCCCTGCAGCACCGACCCGACGTGGTCGTCCTCGACATCTCGATGCCCGGCGAGAGCGGCCTGCAGGCGGCCGAAAGGCTCGGCGTCCAGATTCCGGGGTGCCGAATCCTGATGCTGAGCGTGCACGACCATCCGGAGTATGTGCTCCAGAGCGTGCGCGCCGGGGCGCGGGGGTACATGCGGAAGGACGCCTCCCCAACTGAACTGCGGCGGGCGATCCGCGCGATCTTCGCGGGGGAGAGTTTTTTCCCTCCGGCTGTCGCCCGACAACTCAGCGCGGCGGTGCGGGAGGCGACGGCGCGAGAGGAACAGAGCGCGCAGCTGGACCGGCTGACTTCACGGGAGCGGGAGGTCCTGGTGCGGATCGCGCAGGGGAAGACCAACAAAGAGATCGCGGGTGAGTTGGGACTAAGCCCGCGCACCGTCGAATCATACCGGGAGAATCTGATGCGTAAGCTGGAGATCCGGACCGTGGCCGGGCTCACCCGGTTCGCAATGGAGGCGGGGCTACAGGGGGGGTAGCCGGTGCCGGGCGCAGGTGGAGAGTTGTGAGGGCCGCGGATGAACCCGGACCGCCTGGACCGGGGACAGCCGTACTTTTCCGGTGGTCGCTCCCCGTAGTTCTCCGGTTACCCCGCATTCCCACGAGCGTTATCCCTTGGGGCGTCACTTCCCTCCGCCATCGGGAGTCGTCCTATGCCCCGCGCCTTTGGTCGTGCCCTCGCAGCACTGGCCACCATTGTTGCTCTGCCCCGCTGCTTGCCGGCTCAGGACTCCTTGGAGCAAGCCCATCGGGACACGCTCCGGGTCTACGAGGTCCCGGCCATTACCGTGACCGCCACTCGGAGCCCCAAGGAGGTGTTTCGCACCGCCGGCCCCGTGACCGTGGTCGATTCCACGATGCTTCGCGAGAAGAGTCCCAACAGTGCGGCGGACCTGTTCCGGGAGCTGCCGGGCCTTGATGTGACGGGCGTCGGTGCCAATCAAGGGCGCCCCGGGATCCGGGGGCTGCGGGGCCAGCGGATTCTGCTGCTCGAGGACGGGATCCGGCTGAACAATTCGAGGCGTCAGCAGGATTTCGGCGAGATCCCGGCACTGGTCGACGTGACCGGCATCGCCCGGGTGGAGGTGGTCCGGGGACCGGCGTCGGTGCTCTACGGCACCGACGCGATTGGCGGCGTGGTGAATCTGATCACCCAGCGCCCTCCCGCCGGGGCCGACCAGACGGTCCGCGGCACCATGGGTTACATCTACAGCACTGCCGACAACCAGCAGCGGCCCTACGGGAGCCTCACCGGACGGTCAGGCCGGCTTGATTATCGCCTCGGTGGCTCGTTCCGCTCGACCGACGCCTATGAAGCCCCGTCCGGGACCTTTGGGAAGATCTTCCTCCCCGTCGACACCAGGGTTCAGGATACGGGGGGGCGGGACTGGAGTGGGAATCTGGAAGTGGGGGTGGGCCTCGGGAACGGCCGGGCATTTGGCAAGTTCGAGCACTACCACGCGATCGACGCCGGGTTTGGCCAGGTTCTTCCCGCCGACTACGCCCCGACGGTGGGATTCACCCAGATCCTCTATCCCTCCCAGGACTTCGACAAGTACACCCTGGGCTACCAGGTGAACGGCCTGCGGGGAGCGCTCGCTGACCGGGTGAACTTCATCAGCTATTACCAGTCGAACGACCGGTATCTCGATATCAACGTCAACCAATCCTTCGCCAACCCGCCGGGCGCCAGCGTCACCGCCAACAGCCACAATTACACCTCGCTCCACACCTTCGGCTTCCGGGCGGAGGCGGTGAAGGCCCTGGGTGGGAGCCAGGTACTGACGTACGGGGCCGACCTGTTCCGTGACCACAGCACCAACTACGACAACAGCCTGACGACGCTCATCGGCTTCGGCCCCCCCCAGACCATTCCGGACAACCTCCCCAAGGTCCCGAACGCCAACTTCCGGAGCGCCGGTCTCTTCGTCCAGGACGAGGTGGGTCTGACCAGCCGTTTCACCATGGGCCTCGGCGCGCGGGTGCAGGACACCCATGCAGCGACGGAGGCGACCATTGGCCTCACGGCCCCGCTCAGCACCAGCCATGACCGGAGCGTGGTGGGGACGGCCAACCTGGCATACCTATTGACGGAGCAGCTGAACGTGGTGGCCTCCGTCGGCCGCGGCTTCCGCTCGCCCAATCTGATCGACCGCTTCTTCAGCGGCCAGGTTCCTGAAGTCGGTGGGGTTCAAATTCCGAACCCCGGCCTCAAGCCGGAGACCAGCGTAAACGTCGATCTCGGCCTCAAGTACCGGCAGGGAAGCCTTTACGCCGAAGGATTCATTTTCCGAAACGACATCCATAACGGCATGCGGGCCGACCCCACCGGCGATTCGCTGGGCGGTCAACCGGTGTATCAGAACATCAATGTCGACAAACTCCGCTACTGGGGGGTGGAGCTGATGGCCGATATCGGACTGGGCCACGGCTTCTCGACCGGAGCGAACTACACCCACCTCAAGTCCAAGGACGTCCTCCAGCCGAACAACCCCATCGGCGACAGCTATTCCGACAAGATCAATCTCGAGGCCGCGTATCATCACCCCACGGGCCGGTTCTGGCTGGCCTACGATTTCCGCTGGAACGGCGAGCAGAAGGACGCGAGCCTGGCGCAGAATCCGGTGGGCAATGCATTGCCCGCTTTCACGGTCCACACCGTTGGCGGCGGCGTCCGGTTGTTCACCTGGGGTCGGCAGGCCCACAGCATCGGACTCGCGGTGCACAACCTGACCAACCGCCTCTATGCGGAATCCTCCAACACCAGCTTCTTCCGCCCGGAGCCAAAGCGGAATGTGGTGGTGACCTATTCGGTGGGGTTCTAGGGCGGACGAGTCGCCCTGATCGCCTGGTCGGGACCACTCGTGGGGACCATCCAATGCGCAGCGTCATCTCCTTCATCCCGATCGCCACGACGTTGGTTGCGCTTGGATTCGCCGCGACCCTCTTCCGCCGCTACGCCCGCCGCGGACCCGGGGCCCATCTGCTCTGGTGGGGGTTCGGGATGATCACGTTCGCGGCGGGGACCCTGACGGAGTCCGCAACCACCTTGTTCGGCTGGCATGAGCCGATCTTCCGGGCGTGGTATATCGCCGGGGCGCTCTTGGGAGGAGCGCCGCTGGCCCAAGGCACGGTTTTCCTGCTGCTTCCGGAGCGGACTGCCCGTCGACTCGCGGTTCTGCTGGTGGCCGTCATTCTCGCGGCCTCGCTCGCGGTCCTTCTCACTCCTCTCGACTACCGTCTGGTCCAACCCTACCGGCTGAGCGGGACGGTGATCCGCTGGCACTGGGTGCGGATGCTGAGTCCGTTCATCAACCTGTACGCCGTGAGCTTCCTGATTGGAGGCGCCGTCTACTCTGCAATCCGGTACTATCGTCGAGTCGGCGCTCGGCATCGTTTCATCGGCAATCTCTGCATTGCCGTCGGCGCCCTGCTCCCGGGGGTCGGCGGTGCCTTTACGCGGTTCGGCCACACCGAGGTCCTGTACGTGACTGAATTCATCGGCCTGCTGCTGATCTATCTGGGATACCGATTCAACATCGCGTACTCACCCACCGCCGGACCATCTCAGCATACCGCGCAGCCGAGCTTGGTGGTAGCCTCGGATCGGGAGCGAATCGCGTCAGCCAGTTAGTTCGATTGTCGAAATCTTCCGTACCGAAGCGCCATCGTGGGCAGCACGAA
>JBGPJS010000162.1:0-8025 GCA_041485505.1 Gemmatimonadota bacterium
CACAGCCCATACCCCACCTAATTTCCACCCATGCTCCACTTCGTCCGCCGTTGGTGGCACACTCCGCGGGTCCGCAGCAACCTCCTCACCGCCCTTTTTTCCGGCATGGCCCTGAGCGCCGGACTCGGCGTCGGAGCCTGGACCCGGGCCTGCGCCAATCAGGCCTGTCCTTCGATCGCCAATCTCAGCGTCAAAGGCTATGACCCGGCGCAAGCCTCCAAGGTCTACGCGGCGGACGGTCGCCTGATCACCGACCTCGGTCTGGAGCGGCGGACCGTCGTCCCGCTGAGCCAGATGTCTCCCGCGGTCATCGCCGCCTTCCTCACCACCGAGGACAAGCGCTTCTACTCCCACCACGGCGTGGACTGGGTCCGATTCTTCGGCGCCATCAAGGCCAATCTCCTCGCCCGCGGAGTCCGCCAGGGTTTTTCTTCAATTACCCAGCAGCTGGCGGGAAACCTCTGGCCCCAGGACATCAACCGCCAGGATCGCTCGCTCAAGCGGAAACTTCGGGAGATGCAGGTTGCCTTCGAGATCGAGAAGCTCTTTCCCAAGGACAGTATCCTCGATTTCTACCTCAATCAGATCGACCTGGGCAACCGGGCCTATGGCGTCGAGGTTGCCGCCCAGCGCTACTTCGGGAAACCCGCCCACGACCTGAACGTGGCAGAGGCCGCCACCCTGGCGGCGCTCCCGAAGGCGCCCAGCAAGTACAATCCCCGGAAGAATCCCGACCAGGCGGTCAAGCGGCGCAACCTCATCCTCGGGCTGCTGCGAGACGAGGGCTTGCTGACCAACGAGGAATGTGAACGCTGGCAGGCGTATCCGCTGATTCTCGCCTCCCGCTCGGATTTCAGCGACGTCGCGCCATACTTCGTGGAATACGTGCGGCAGCAGCTCAACACCCGCTTCGGCTCGGATCTATACAAGTCGGGCCTTCGGATCTACACCACGGTCGATCTTGATATGCAGGAGGCCGCCGAGCGGGCTCTCAACCAGCAGCTCGATTTCATCGAAGGTGGCGGCGCCGGCCCCTATAAGCGACCGACCTACAACGAGTACATGGAAAAGCGGGGGGACGAGGATCCGTCCCTGGCCCAGTCCCCCTATTTGCAGGGACTCGCCGTCATCCTCGAATCCAAGACTGGCGCCATTCGTGCCATGGTCGGCGGGCGGGATTATCAGGACAACAAGTACAATCGCGCAATCCAGGCCACTCGCCAGCCCGGCTCCACCTTCAAGCCGTTCGTCTATTCCGCGGCCATCCGCGCCGGCTATCCGCTCTCTACCATCATGGTGGACGATCCCATCAGCGTGCAGCTCGATCCCAATCAACCGCCCTGGGAGCCCCAGAACTACGATCTCAAGTTCGAGGGTGCCATGACGCTCCGGCAGGCGCTCTACACCTCCCGGAACATCATTGCGATTAAACTCGGCATGGAGCTCGGGCCCCAGGCGGTCATCGGCGAAGCCACCAAGTTCGGGCTCAGCGCCGAGCGGATCCCGCCCTATCCCTCCATGTATATCGGTTCGGCGGACGTGGTTCCGCTCGAGATCATTTCGGCGTATTCCGCCTTTGCCAACCTCGGCTCCCGGGTAATCCCCAATGCCATCGACAGGGTAGAGGCCCGCGACGGGAAGATTCTCTGGGAGCCCAAGGCCCGGACCGAACAGGTCATGGAGCCGAACCACGCGTGGCTCATGCTCGATGTCCTTCGCGACGTGGTCCGCCGGGGTACCGCCGCCTCCTCGGTCGGCGCCAAGGTCAATTTCCCGGTAGGGGGAAAGACCGGCACCACCAACGATGGGGCCGACGTCTGGTTCGTGGGCTTCACCCCGGACCTGGTCGGGGGCGTTTGGATGGGGATGGACCAGCCCCAGAAGATCAAGGATGACGCCCAGGGCGGGAAACTCGCGGCCCCGGCCTGGACCACGATGATGCGAGAGATCTACGAGCGCCGTCCCATTCCACCGGAGTGGTCTCGGCCCGACAGCCTCACGTTCGTGGAAATCGACAAATCGACCGGGTACAAGTTCACTCCGTTCTGTCCCAAGGATCAGCACGCCGTCGAGTGGTACCTTCCGGGTACCGAGCCCAAGGAATTCTGTCCCTTCCACAATGCGCTGATCACCCCGGGCGGACAGACGGCCATTCCGCCCAAGCCCAATTGAGATGCCGGCTCGGCGGCTCAATGCCGATTGGGTGCTGCCGGTCGAGGGCCCCCCGATTCGGGATGGCGCGGTGCTGGTCGGTGAGGACGGCCGCATCCTCGCGGTCGGACCCGCGGACGCCGTTCCCGACTCCGCCGCTCCCGTCGACCACTTTCCCGATGCCGTTCTTCTCCCCGGACTCGTCAACGCCCACACCCATCTCGAGCTGACCGGTTTCGAGGGACTGGTTCTCGAAGAGGACTTTCCCGCCTGGATCCGACAGGTGCGCGCGCTCAAGGCCGAGCGCTCGGCCGAGGACTTCCTGGTCGCGGCCCGACGGGGATTGGCGGACTGTTTCGCGGCCGGGGTGACCACCGTCGCGGATACCGGAGATTCCGGCGCGGTCATCCAGGCACTTCACGAGGTGGATGGGAGCGGGATCGCCTACCTGGAGGTGTTCGGTCCCCACCCGGCCGACACCGAGCGGCAGCTGACGGAGTTTCGTCGGAGGGTCGAGCGCTCCCGCGGATTCGTGACCCCACGGGTACGGCTGGGTCTTTCACCGCATGCCCCTTACTCGGTAAGCGGCCCGCTGTATGCGGCGGTGGCGCGCTGGGCCGAGGCCGAATCACTTCCCCTGGCGGTGCACATCGCGGAATCGCCCGCGGAATCGTCGCTGCTGGCGGAGGCTGCCGGCCCCTTCGCGGAGATGTGGCGGGCCAGGGGGATTCCGCTGCCGTCGCTCCCCGGACGCACTCCGATCGAGTGGTTGGAGAGCCACGGGGTCCTGAGTGAACGGACCCTCTGCATCCACGCGGTGCAGGCGCGAGCGAGTGACCTGGCCCGGCTGGCCCGCCACCGCTCCGGGGTGGCGCACTGTCCCCGCGCCAATCGACGCCACGGCCATGGCAAGGCTCCGCTCCGGGAAATGCTCGACGCCGGGGTCAGGGTCGGAGTCGGCACCGACTCGGTGGCCAGCGTCAGTCCGCTCGACCTGCTCGCGGAGGCGCGATCGGCCCGGAACCTGGGCGCTCTAAACGCGGAGCAGGCCCTGGAACTTTGTACCGTGGGCGCGGCACGGGCTATCGGCCTCGAACTGGAAATCGGGACCCTCGCGGTCGGCAAATGGGGCGACGCGGCGGTGCTGCGGCTTCCCGCGGGAGTTGACGAACCGGCTCTGGCGGATAGCGTACTGTCGTGCGGGCCAGGCGACGTGGTGGCGACATTCCTTGCCGGTCGTGAGGTCTGGCGTGTTTGAGGGCTATGGGCTATGAGCCATGGGCTCACGCGCATAGCGCACAGCCCATAGCGCATAGCCCACAGGTCACAGCCAACCACCAACGGCCACCACCATGAAACTCCAGCGCCACGCCGCGATCCTCCGGGTCGTGCGGGACAAGCGGATCGGGAGCCAGGACGACCTGCGGGAAGCTCTGTCGACCGAGGGTTTCGCCGTTACCCAGGCAACGCTGTCGCGGGACATCCGGGAGCTGGGCCTGGCCAAGCTGGTGGATCCCCAGGGGGGCGCGTTCTACGCCAACCCCCACGAAGGGCACATTCGCCCCGACCTGAGCCAGGTGCTGCCGACCCTCCTGGTGAGCGTCGAGGGGAGCGGTCAACTGCTGGTGCTCAAGACTGCCGGCGGGGGCGCCGGGGCGGTTGGTGCGGCCATCGACCAGGTGGGATGGAGCGAGGTCATCGGCACTATCGCGGGAGAGGATACTGTCCTCGTGGTCTGTCGGAGTCCGAAACTCCGTCAGCAGGTCGAGCAGCGCCTGGCCGCGCTGGCCCAGTAAAGAGGGGCGGTCCCTTGCGCCCCCTCCGGGGGACGCGCTACGATATACTGGATGCTGCCCGACCCCGATCTGCCCGGATGTGGCGGGCCTTTTTTGTAGGTGGCGGGCCTTTGTCTGGAGTGAACCGTTGCGCTGTCTTGCCCTGAACGCGTCCTTCGAACCGCTGACCATGGTCCCGGTCCGGCGCGCCCTTCGGCTGGTCATCGAAGGGAAGGCCGAGATCGTGGAATCCGATGGCGGTGAACCGGTCCGGAGCGAACGACTCTCGCTCCCCCGCCCGGCTATCATCCGCCTGGTCAAGTTCGTCCACGTGCCACGCCGGTTCCGCCGTCAGGTCACCAACACCTTCCTGTTTGCCCGCGACGACTACCGCTGCCAGTTCTGCCATCGTAACGCCGGGGAACTCCGGCACCGTGAGTGTCTCACCCGGGATCACCTGGTGCCGCTTTCTCGGGGCGGAACCAATGACTGGACCAATGTCGTGACCGCTTGCAGCTCCTGCAACACCAGGAAGGGGAATCACCTCCCCGAAGAGTGCGGCATGCATCCCATGGTGCCGCCCCATGAGCCCCACTTTGTGCACCTCTCCTGGGCGGTCCGCCGACTCACGGTCACCCAGGCCAAGTACATCCGACTCTTCTATGGCGAGGATGCTCTGCGGGCGCTGGGGGGACTTCGATAAGAGTGAGCAGTGGTCAGTGAGCGGGCTCCTCGAAGAAAGAACCCTCCGTGAGCCATGGCCTCGGAGGGTTCATCGGTTTCGGGAACACCCTGCTTACTGCTTACTGCTTACTGCTTACCGCTCACCGCTCACTCGAAACCGCTCCGACCTCTTCTCCAGTCGGAGGCTGGGCAGTCCCGCCAGCTTCAGCACCAGCCGCTTGGCTCCCCGCCCCATCGCGCTCCCCATATTCTCCTCTCCCTGCGCCACTGGGCGCAGATCGCCCTGGAGGAAGCGCTCCAGCTCGTCGAGATCGGAATCCGACAGCGTGGAGATCTGCAGCGAGGCGATATAGTAGTATTCGCCCTCTCCGCGGGGCCGCATCGTCGTGACGCGGTTGGCGAATTCCAGCGTCGCCGCCAACGTCTCCAGACTGGCGTAGCGCCTTTCCGTTCGGTTCTGGCCCACGACCCTGATCATCGTATACTGATCCAACAGCGGTTCGTGCTGCACCACCACGTCCCATTCCGCTTGCTTCTGGAAGGCGTCGAACCACCCGGCCCGCGCCCGCCAGACCTCCACCCGGTAGTGGAGCCGGACCGTGAATCCCGAGCGCAGCGCCGCGGGCCAACGGGGCTCGGCCAGCAGATGAATGGTCCGCACCACCGGCTCATCCGCCGCGCTGTCGGACGAGAGCCCGACCTCCAGCCGCACTCGCGTCGACTCCTGCGCCGGCAGAGCCGGAGCCGGGGCGACCAGGGCGACGATCCCCACCACGCCAAGCGCACGGCGGATGGCGCGGACATCTCTGATCCGTGACCGGGTCTCCCGCTTACCGCTCACCGCTTACCGCTCACTCTAAAACCGCCGTTCCAGGCGCACAAAGCACCGCAAGGGCTCGCCGTGGGTCAGCGCCTTGACGAGATAGATCCCGATCCCGCCCGCGTCGATCCCGGCACCGACGTCGGCTTTCCAGTCTCGCACCGAGGGGATCCGGTTGTTGGGGACGTGACCGGGACCGTTTCCCGAGAGCCAGGCATCCCCGGTCTCACTGAAGACCACCAGGTCGGCCTCTTCGATGCCGATGAATCGTCTTAGGTCTCGGTCGTCCCGATCCCGGTACTCCCAACCCAGCCCAAGCGTGAACCGGCTCCGGAATTCGGCCTGGACAATGAACGCCCGGTCGCAGAGGGCCGGCAGGGCCGGATCGCTGAACCCGGGGGGAGCGCAGGTGAAGCGGCGGAATCGGTAGCCCGGGAGCAGGTCCACACCGCCGAGGGAGAGTCTCCGCTGGATCGGTAAGGGATCGCCCGACACCCAGCCGCTAGTCCAGAATCGAAGGTTGAGCCGGGCGCCCGGACTCAATCGGGTGTAGTGTCGGGCGTCGAGGATCATCCGCCCGAAACCGTAGTCGCGGGTCGGGAGCGCGGCCCGGACGGCGGTGGGAAGCCCGATCGGCGCCACGTCGCCGCTCATGGCATGCTCGTATCGGGCCCGGAGCCACCAGCCGGAGGAGGGTTCACCTCGTTGATTCCGGGTGTCGAGTTCGAGGCCGAGTCCCAGAGCGGTGTAGTCCCCGTCGTCGATCAGCGGGTTGGCCCGCCAGCGGTCCGCGTTCCGGAAGAGCGACCAGGGATCGCTCCCCAGGATCGAAGACTCTTGCTCCCGGCGGAGAGATCCCTCCAGGCGGAGCCCGGGGGCGGGGTACCAGTACACCTGGCCGCCGCCGCCCACCGCAAGGAAGTAGTCCCGGTTGTCCCGCTGCAGGAGGAACGCCGACCAACCGATCTCATGGCGGGAGTTGGTGTGCTCTTCGATTCCGGTCACCTGGTTGTAGAGACTCCCACCGATGCCGAATCCGCCCGACTTACCGAACCGCCAGTCAGAGTGGATGGAATACCCCAGCTGGTGCCGGGGGGAGGAGGATCCGCCCGCCGTTCGGAGGACGCCGTGGGCCTGGAGTGAGGCAGCAAGCTGATCGCTCGCGCGCCACTCGACCGTGGGGCCGAAGCGCACCGGCAATCCCTCGATCCGGTTGTAGGTCTGGTCCGTGGCCAGGAGCAGCGTGGTGTGAAAGCGGCCGCTCTGAAAGCTCGCCCGGGCGGCTCCCAGCTGGGGCAATCGCGGACCCTCTACTCGCCGCAGCAGGGTGCCGTCCGCGGCCCGCGTCAACGGCACCGCCTCCCAGTAGACCCGCGCGGTGCCCTGGTGGACACCGCCGGGTTCCACCGTAAGGCGCCCGCCCACGATCAGGATGTCCCCCTGTACCTCTCCACTGGGCTGGATCAGGAGATCGCCATTGATGACGGTGAGGGAACCCTCGAGCACCCCCGCGAGCCTCACGGCTCCGCGGTACACCGCGACCCGCCCCTCCAACCGGGCGCCCGGCGGGAGCACCAGACCTCCGGGGATGCGGATCGTCCCGGAATCGTTGTACGTGGTGAGGGCCTCGTTGAGCACCTCGGCAGGAAGTCCCGGCGCGCCGAGCGACTCCGAGGCCGGCGCATCTGGATTGATGACGATGACACTGTCCTGGGCCCCGAGCGCCGGGAGGGGGGCGCAGAGGAAGACCAGGCACAGGACTGAGGGCTGAGGCCGCAGGATCGAGGCGAGGAATTGGTTCATGACTCAGTCCTCCGTCCTGAGTCCTCAGTCCCTAACATCCCCAGCCGGCGCATCCGCCGGTGGAGATTGGCCCGATCGGTCTTGAGAAGCCGGGCCGCGGCGGCAATGCTGTTCCCGGCGCGGGTGAGCGCCGCCGCGATGAGGCCGCGTTCGTAGTCGATGAGTGCATCGTTCAAGCTGCCCTCGGTGCCCGGTGTCGAAGCGGCCGGCCGATGAAGCGCTGGCGGCAGCAGCGCCCGCACCTCGGCTGCCCCGATGGAATCCCGGCGCAGAATGGCGACCCGCTCCACGAAGTTGGCCAGCTCCCGGATGTTTCCCGGCCAGCGATACTCCGCCATGGCCGCCAGGGCTTCGGTGGAGAACTCCGCCGGACGCCGGGGCCGGACCCGCTCGCTCAAGTGGGAGACCAGAAGCGGAAGGTCCTCCAGCCGCTCCCGCAGCGGCGGCAGATGGATCGGGAAGATATTGAGCCGGAAGAGCAGGTCCTCCCGGAAGGAACCTTGGGAAACCGCCTGATCCAGCCGGTGGTTGGTGGCGGCGATGACCCGCACGTTCACCCGAAGAGTCTGCTGCCCACCGACCCGCTGAAGCTCGCCGCTCTCGAGGGTCCGCAACAGCTTGGACTGGGCCTCGAGGCTCAGGTCGCCGATTTCATCGAGGAAGAGGGTTCCGCCATCGGCCAGCTCGAAGCGGCCCATCCGTCGCTCGGTGGCCCCGGTGAAGGCGCCGCGCTCATGACCGAACATTTCGGATTCCACCAGGTCACGCGGGATGGCCGCGCAATTCACCGCC
>JBGPJS010000163.1:0-8009 GCA_041485505.1 Gemmatimonadota bacterium
CCGTTTTTCGATATCCTGGCTCCCGCTTAGCGCGTGATGCAGGGCGCTTTGGACCGGCTTCTCCATGGTAGGGTCGATTTCGACCGCGGCCCGTGCCAAGGTCCCGTACCCCCTCTCCAACGCTCGGCGCAGCTCCTCCAGCGCCCCCAGCGCCTCCCGGGGCAATTGAGTCCGCGCGAGCCGGGCTTCCAGCGCCTGCCCCGGTGCCATCAACTCGTCCACTGAGGCCTGGAACTTCTCGAGCACCCGGTCCACGCGCGGCTCGATGAGGATTCCCGACCAGCGCGGCACCGGCGATTGCCGGACCACCTCCAGGTGCCGGTAGATCAGCGGGGTCAACTCGAGGTAGCGGAGTTCCCCGGGCCCTCCCACATAGGCGACCGTGGGAAGAAGAGCACTCTCGATGACCGGCCGGAGGAGCACGTTGGCCGAGAACCGCTCAGGAGCGGTGGCCGCGATATTCTCAAGGTCCAGCGGACTGAAGCGTTCGCCGCTGCGGCGGGTGACCAGTCCGGCACCGTCCTGGACCAGCCGGTCCCGCCCCAGTTTTCCTTCAAGCATGACGAGCGTGGCGCCGTCGCCCACCGCGATCCCTGGATCCTTCCCCGCCCCCCGCAACTGCTGATTCTGGAGGAGCAGTTCCCGGTCGAGTCGACTCGCCTGGCCCAGAGCGCTCAGCAGATACCGGGCGGCGGCGCGCTTGACGGCCACGTCGGTGCTATCGAAGCAGACGACCCCCAGCGGGGCGAGCAATTCGGCCAGGGCCCCACCGTAGGCCTCCGACATGGTTCGCTCGGGCCGATAGTGTCGCCGGAGCCATTCGAGGGTCCGGTCCCGGTATTCCGAGGGGGGCATCGCGACGCCCAGGGCTTCGAAGGCTGCTTCGATTTCGGCTCCGAGGGGTTCCCGATACATCGGCGTCAACGGTGCTTCCGGGAGACGGGCGCGGAGCGTGTGAGTTACGACCTGGCCATCCGGACCGATCCAGGAGGCATGGTTGGCCTCGGCGAAGTCATGGTCATCGCCCGCGATCCAAAAGACGGGAACCACGGGCCGATTCCACTGCCGTTCCAGCGACGCCGCCAACGCCGCGGCCGAGAGAGCCTTGTGGACGGCGTAGAGTGGACCGGTGAAGAGGCCGGGCTGCTGGCCGGTGGTGACTACCAGGCACCGGGGATCCCGCAGGCGGGCCAGCATCGTTTCGCCACCAGGCGGGTCGAGAAAGGCCGGCAGCAGATCCGCCGCCAGGCCGCCCGAGCGCGGAACCGGGAGATCGACCAGGGCCGCCAATGGAGTAGCGACGAAGCGTACCGTCACCGGGTCCGGCCGATGAGGATGGTGCGGGAGCCTTGGCCCAGCGGACGGCCGTCGTAATCCCCGAAGCGGTGGCTGACGGCGAACGAGCGGCGCTCCAGCATGGCCTCCAGCTCCGCAGGGCCGAAGAGCCGGACCCGCTCTCTGAATTCCCTGCCGTCGGGTGTGCGGATGGTTTTTACCACGAACCGACCTGCATCGGTGAATCGGCGCTCAATTGAAACGGGGATATCGGCCAGGGTGGTCTGTTCGACCGGAACCAGAGTCCGGCGAACGTAATCGGCGCTGAGAAAGTCGAGCGCGAACCATCCGCCGGGTTTGAGCGTCTGGAGCATCCCGGTCAACGCCGCGGAGTGCTCTTCATCGGTCTCGAAGTACCCGAAACTGGTGAACAGGTTTACGGTGAAATCCATAGTACCCGGCCTGATCGGAAGGTTCCGTATGTCGGCCCGAATCAGGGGTACCGGGGTCAACCCGTGGGCCCGATCGAGCAGCGGGCGGGAGAGATCGAGACCGATCGGGCGACAGCCGGCGGCGGCCAGCGCCCGCAGATGCCGGCCGGCGCCGCAACAGACGTCCAGCACCCGCCAGTCGGTGCGCCACGGGAGAGTCCGGCGCAGCAAACCCACCAGCCGTTCCGCCTCCGCCTCGTCGCGGTGCGGATAGAGGTGGAGGTACTCCTCGCCGAACCATTCCTCGAACCATTCGGTCATACCGGAAGGTAGCAGGCAGTAGGTCGCAGGTTGCAGGCCTGTCCCCGCAAGGATCCTCAAGCCTACCACCTGCCACCTGCTACCTCCTACCTCCACCCTTGTGATACGGCTCTCCCCGCAGAATCGTGAACGCCCGGTACAGTTGTTCGATGGCGACGACCCGCGCCAGCTGGTGCGGTAGCGTGAGCGGCCCCAGGCTCCACCTGGCGTCCACCGCTTCCAGGAAAGCCCGCAAGAGACCGGTGGACCCTCCGACCACCAGGGTGAGAGGCTTCGCCGCGACCAGCCAGCGCTCCAGCTGCCCTGCCAGTTCTCCGCTGCTCCACGGCGACCCACTCCGGGAAAGCGCGACGACCGTTGTACCCGCAACCAGCCGCTCGGTCAGCCGGTCGGCCTCCTGCTTCTGCTGAGCGGCAACGCTTCCGGCCCGGCCTGACTCCTTGACCTCTCGCTCGGTGACGGTCGCATAGCGTCCGAGCCGCTTCAGGTACTCGTCACCCGCGTCCCGATAGCTGGGGCGCAGTTTTCCGACCGCGAGGATGGCGATTTCCATAGGAGCCTAGACGGTGAACAGTAAACAGTAAACCGTGAACCGGACGCCCCGCCCGCTGTGAGCCCCCCGTTTACCGTTCACGGTTCACGGTTTATGGCTGCTAGGCGTACATCCCCCTTAACCGGTGTACTGCCGCCACCCGCTCGATGGCCAGCATGTAGGCACCGATGCGGTTGTCGAGATTGTGGCGACTCGCCATCGAGGTCACCTCCTCGAAGGACCGTACCATGATCTTCTCGAGACGCTGGTTGACGGTCTCCTCGTCCCAGAAGTAGCCGCCCCGGTCCTGGACCCACTCGAAGTAGCTCACCGTCACGCCGCCGGCGTTGGCCAGAATGTCCGGGATGACGAAGATCCCCTTCTCGTTGAGGATGGTGTCCGCGCCGGCGGTAGTGGGGCCGTTGGCGCCCTCGCAGATGATCTTAGCCGTGATTTTCCCGGCGTTCTTCGTGGTGATTACGTTTTCCAGCGCGGCAGGAATCAGCACCTCGCAGGATAGTTCGAGCAGCTGCTCGTTGGTCACTGCCTCGGCGTGGGGATAGCCTTTCAGGAACTTGTGCTGGCGGACATGGGCCACTACCTCGCTGATGTCGAGGCCCTTGGCATGGTAGATCCCTCCCGACTTGTCGCTCACCGCCACGATCGTCATCCCTTCCCGCTCCATCAGCTCCGCCGCGATCGAGCCGACGTTGCCGAATCCCTGCACCACCACCCGGGCGCCCTTGACCGGCATGCCGAGTTTCTTGAGGGCTTCCTTGGTGACAATCATGCACCCGCGCCCCGTGGCCTCACGGCGGCCCAGGGAGCCCCCCATCTCCACCGGCTTCCCGGTGACCACCGCCGTCACGGTGTGTCGCTTGTGCATGGAGTAGGTGTCCATGACCCACGCCATGACCCGCTCGTTGGTGTTGACGTCGGGTGCCGGCACATCGGAATCCGGGCCCAGGGTGTCGATGATCGCGGAGGTGTAGCGTCGCGTCAACTTCTCCAGCTCGGCGTTCGACATGGTGCTGGGGTCACAGATAACGCCGCCTTTGGACCCCCCGAAGGGAATGTTCACCACCGCACACTTCCAGGTCATCCAGGCGGCCAACGCTTTCACCTCATCCAGATTGACCTGCAGGTCGAAGCGGATGCCGCCTTTGGCTGGCCCTCGGGAGGTGTTGTACAGCACCCGGTAGCCAGTGTAAACATCCACCTCCCCGTTGTCGCGCAGGACCGGTACCGACACGATGATCTGCTTCTCCGGGTGACGCAGGATCTTGTAGAGTCCCGGCTCGAGGTTGAGGCGACTCGCCGCATAGTCGAAGCGGGACATCATGGCCTCGAAGGGATTCTCTTCGTTCAGGAATCGGTCCTTGTCGGGTCGAATGACGTCCTGACTGGAACGGGGGGTGGTCGCGGTCATGGGTTCTCCGTTAAGAGTCAAGTGCTGAGTGCTGAGTGCTGGGTGCTAGCTGCGTGCCAAGCCGCTACCGTGCAGTGCGGGTGCTGCCCCCAGCACTCAGCACGCAGCCCTTAGCGCTTCCTATAGCTTGTCCACCGGCGTGACCACCGCGTCGAGTGCCGTCGTGATCAGTTCGCCGGCTTCCTCCCAGATCAAGTCCAGGACCGCCACCAAAGGTTCCGGTGCATCCCGGGGCCAGCGGTCCCGGAGCTTCACCGCATCCTTTTCGGTGACCACCACGAGGTCCGCCTTCCGGGCCGCCTGAGCCAGCCACGCGACGTCCTCGTCCCGGTAGGCATAGTGGTCCTTCCAGGTGGCCACTTGTACCGCCGCGCCGGTCGCCTTGGTCTGGGCCACGAAGGCCTCGGGATCGGCGATGGCGGAGGCGGCCACGACCCGCTTACCGGCAAGAGTCCCCCGGTCGGAGCTACGACCGGAGAGCAGGCCCTCGTAGCGCACCAGCCCCAGGTTGGCCACGGCCACCGGTCGGCCAATCCGGACTCGCAGCTCCGCCGCAAGCGCCCGGGCCGCGTCCGCCGAGGCTCGCTTCCGGGTAACAATGATCGCATCGGCCCGCGCCAGAGCCGACCACCCCTCGCGCCAGGGACCTGCCGGCAGGGGCCACCGCACCGCCCGGCTGGTCTCCGCGCTCACCACAAGAATGTTGCAGTCACGCCGGAGGTCGAGGCGCTGGAACGCATCGTCCAGCACCAGCACTTGGGCGCCTTGGGCGAGGGCCCGCTCCGCTCCGGCCACACGATTCGAATCCGCGACGACCCGCGCCTTCGGAACGGCCCGCGCGTGGACCCGGCTCTCATCGCCGCCGTAGTCCCGCAGGAGGATGCCGGGGATTAGCCCCTGCGCCGCGTAATAGCGCGCGATCCAGATGGCGACCGGTGTCTTGCCGGACCCGCCGACGGTCAGATTGCCCACCGCGACCGCCGGCAGCGGCAAGTCCTGAACCCGACCCCACCCCCGGGCATAGGCCATGGATCGCAGGGCCATCCCCACCCGCCAAATGGCCGAGGCTGGCAGCAGCGCCAGCCGGGCCAAACGGGCATCGATCCGTCGGCTGGTCCACAGCCAACGGATTATCCGGTGGGTGTCGCCCCGTCTTCCAGCCATTGGGCCTTTCTCACGGCGTCCCCCAGTTCCTCTCGTGCCGTCTGCAGCCCTCGCGCCAGCCCCGCTTCACCGGGCGCGACCCTGAAAGGCGTCCCGTAGGTCACCCGGACCCGGGCGAACGGCTTGGGCACCGCCAGCCGGTCCCAGGTATCGAGTCGCCAGGCCCGATCCGCCTCGGCGTGCATCGGTATGATGATTCCGCCTGCCTTCTGTGCCGCCCGGATCACGCCGGGTTTGAGCTCTCGCCGGGGTCCTCGGGGACCGTCAGGGGTGAAGGCCACCGGGTGACCGGTTTGGAGTTCCTTCACCGCGCCAAGCAGGGCCCGGATCGCCCCTCGGTTGCTGGACCCCCGGATGAGGCGATAGCCGATCGAGGCCGCCAGATCCGCGAGATACTGACCGTCCCGGGCCTGGCTCACCACGATCGCGATCCCGGAATGTCGGTGCCGCCAAAGCAACGGGAGTAGCGCCTCGTGCCAGCACATCAGCAAGTAGGGCTGCCGTGCTTGGTGCAGAGCCGCCCAGTGATTCTGAGTGATGGTCTGAATCCGCCAGGAGGCCGCGAGGGTCCGCACCGCAGGGCGGGCCAGCAGGCCGCCCACGCCCGGGGACAACTTCAGTTTCATTGATTCAGCAGATCCCCCGCGATCCCCGCGACTCGCTTCGAGGCCCCCCCGGTGCCGAGACGCCGTCGCACCTCGGCGAGCCCTTCCCGCTGAGTGCGGGCGGCGGGATCGGTCGGGGCCAGAAGCGGCCGCAACGCCTCCGCTACCGCTTCGGGCCGGACCGGCGGATGCCAGAACTCTGGCACTACTTCGTGCTCCGCCACCAGATTCACCAGGCTGATCCAGTGCACGGTCATGAGTCGCACCGCCAGCCGGTAGGTCCAGCCGTTGGTCAGATACACCACGACCATCGGGACGTCCGCGATGGCCGCTTCCAGCGTTGTGGTCCCCGACTTGGCGAGGGCCGCGTCGACCGCGGCGAAGACCCGCGACGGCTCACCTGTGGCGATTTCGAGCGGGCCCGGGTCCGGGTAGTTGCCCGCTGGAGTGCCGGCCACCACGGCGCGGCTGCAGCGTCCCTCCTCCAGCATCCGCAAAGCCACCTGGCGGAACAGCGGCCAGTGCCGATCGATCTCCTGGCTCCGGCTGCCGGGAAAGATACCCAAGACCCGCTCCTCGGCTCCGATGCCCAGGAGGGCACGGCTCTGAGCCCGGCTGGGCCAGGGATCCTGATCCAGCAATGGATGACCCACATACTCCGCGGGAATGCCGAGCCCCCCAAAGAACGCCGCTTCGAAGGGCAGGATCACGGCCAGGCGGTCGACCGCATCGCGCAACCGCCGCGCCCGTCCCGCGCCCCAGGCCCAGAGCTTCGGCGCGATGTAGTACAAGACCTTGGTTCCCGCGCTGCGGGCCGACCGGGCAACGCGGAGGTGGAATCCCGCATAATCGATCGGGATCACCAGGTCGTAGCGGCCGGCGGCGAAATCCTGCTTCAGAGCCCGCCACAAGCGCCAATGGGCCGGAATCCTGGCGACCACCTCCGCGAAGCCGATCGCGCTCAGGTCTTCCATCCGGAAGCGTAACATGGCCCCGGCCGCTTCCATGCGCGGTCCGCCGATGGCCTCGATTACGGCTCCCGGCAATCGCCGCCGCAGCGCCTCGATGAGTTCCGCGCCATGAAGGTCCCCTGAGGGCTCACCGGCGGAGATGAGGATTCTCGGGGAGCCGTTCGGCATCATCCCGACCGGTGCTCCCCCCTTCTCCAACCGGTGCTCATGTCGGAATGCCCCGAGCGGATGATTCGACGAACGCGATGAACCGCTCCACCTCCGGCGACATCGGAAGGTCGGTGTGGGCACGTTCCAGCGCCTGGGACAGATTCAGATCGGAATTGAAGAAGAGACGATAGGCGCGCTTGAGGGCGGTGATGGTCTCGGCGGGAAACCCGGCACGCTGGAGTCCGATGGAGTTGAGGCCGTACAGCTCCATCGGGTTCCCGACGGCCTTCACGTAGGGCGGAATGTCCTGGTTGACCCGGGTGGCGCCACCCACAAACGCGAAGGTCCCGATGGTGACGAACTGATGAATGGCATTGAGGCCGCTGAGGGTGGCGCGATCCTGAATCGTCACGTGCCCAGCCATCTGGGTGGCGTTGGCCACGATCACCCCGTCGCCGAGACGGCAGTCGTGGGCCACGTGGACATAAGACATGATGAGACAGCGTTCGCCGATCGTGGTCCGTCCGGTGGCGCTGGTCCCCCGGTTGATCGTGGAATACTCTCGGACGATGGTCCCCGCCCCGATTTCGACCCAGGTTTCTTCGCCGCGATACTTGAGGTCCTGGGGGTCGCCGCCGATCACCGAGCCGATCCCGACCTGGACCCCGGGTCCCAGCCGCGCGTTGCACTGCAAGGTGGCGCGGGCCGAGATCCGGCAACCGTCCCCGACGGTCACCCGCGGTCCCACGAGGGACCACGGCCCCAGCGTCACCTCGGCACCGAGCCGCGCCGAAGGATCGATCAGGGCCGTGGGGTGAATCTCGATGGTCACTTGTCGACCACGCGCGCCATCATCTCGGCTTCGGCCGCTACCTGACCGTCAACGTACGCCACTCCCTTCATCCGGCAGGTCTTCCCGCGGAACTGAAGCATCTCGAGCTCGAAGCGGATCTGATCGCCCGGGACCACGGGCCGGCGGAACTTGACGTTATCCAGCGACATGAAATAGACCACTTTTTGGTCGCGGTCTTCGAGGTTGCCAAGGAGCAGCATCCCCCCCACCTGCGCCATGGCCTCGATGATGAGCACGCCCGGCATGATGGGGTGGCCGGGGAAATGTCCCTGGAAGAA
>JBGPJS010000164.1:0-8006 GCA_041485505.1 Gemmatimonadota bacterium
CAGATGCTCACCGGTGAACTGCCGTTTACCGCATCCACCAGCATGGGCTTCCTCTATGCGCAGGTGCACACCCCCCCGATCCCGGTCAAGAAACTGCGCCGCGGCTGCCCCCCGGAACTCCATGCGGCGGTGATGCGCATGCTGAAGAAGACCGCGTCCGAACGGTGGCCCAGCCTCAAGGACGCGGTGGCCGCGATCAGTGCCGCCGTTCCGCCGATCACGGAGGCCGATCGCGCCGCTATCGGCGCCCTGGCTCAAGCCCGACTGGGGCGGCGCTCGGCGGAATACCTCGCCACACCGACCAGTCCGATCCCCACCACCGCGCAGCGGCCCCGGGCGTCAACCGCAGAAATGGCGGCGCTGACGGAGCCGTTGCCCTGGCGGATCGTGCGGAGTGCGCGGGAGCGGGCGTTCTCCATGCCGTGGATGCTCACTGCCGCGGGGATCGCTGGTGCAGCACTCATCGGATGGCTCCTGTTCGGCCGAGCCTCCCCCCCACCACCACCGGTTCCGGTTGTGGTCGCGCCGGCGCTGCCCACTCCGGTGGATCAGAAGAGTGACAGCCTTCACTTCGCCGCGCTTGGTGCGGCGACTTACGCCAGGCAGCACGCGGTTGATGCGGGGGCCACATCCAAGGCACTGGCCAGGGGAGACTCCTTCAAGACTGCGGCGGATTCGATGGCGGCATGGGGTAAGAAAGCGCAAGCGGCTGTGCTTCTGACTGAAGCGGCCGCGGCCTGGAATACGGCGGAACGCACCGCGCCCCCGGCAAGGAGCGGCATCGGGACGCCCGGACCAGCCAATCGGGGCGGGACCGGGACCCCCCGGCCAACCGCAGATCGGCCAACCGCGGTGGTGGAATCCACCGTGACCGCCAAGCCTGAGCTGACGGACTCCCAGGTTGTGTTGAATTTTTACGCCGGGCTCTCCCGCGCCATCAACGCCAGGCAGCTGGGTGAGGTCAAGCGGCTCCTGCCCAATCTGACCGAAACTGAGGATCGCCGCTGGCGATCTCTCTTCGAGGACCGGAACGTCGAGAGCATCGCGGCCGAGTTCACGGTGGCGCTGGTGAGTCGGCGGGGAGAGACCATCTACTCGCTGGTTCGATCGGTCCTCCGCATTACCAAGAACGGCAAGACCGACATAAAAGAAAAGACTCACCATCGTACCCTCACCCTGGGGCCGGAAGGGTGGCGGGAAATTCGGGCGGAGGAAGTGAAGAAGTGAAGTAGGCTACGGACAGACCTGTCCCGCCAAGAACCAGCACGCCGCATGCGGGTCGGTCTTGAAGAAATTGAGCAGCAGCGTCCCCACCTTGGTCTCTCCCGCCTGGGAAGGGTGAGTGCCGTCGACCGCCTCGACATCTCCCGGTAGCCAGACCAGCCCGTCGGACCTCGGCGTACTCCCGTTGGCCCACAAGTAAGCGCCCCAGGCAACGTAGGGGGCCACGGTGTTGTAGTTGAGGTTCCCCGCGACCGGATCCACGATCATCCCGTTGGCCATCTGGTTGATTTGCGCCTGGATCAGCCACTTCATCGCAAACCCGGTCTCGTAGGCGTACGGCTCGGGGTTGAGGCGGGTGGTGGCATATCCGCCATAGGTCCGACTGGACAGGAACACCATCTGGAGCTGGGGGTAGCGCACTCGCATTGAGCGCATGATGTCGCCGAACTCGCTCTCCAGGGTGTAGGCATCCGCCTGACTCGAGGGCAGGCTCACGTTGGGGAACCCCTCGACATCCTTGAACCAGATGACCTGCACCTGCCCTTCGGTGAGTCCTTGTGGCGCCAGTACGCTGTCGCGCACCCGGTCGTAGTTGGAGTCGGTCGGCAGCGTCCAGGTGTGAGCCGTCTGGCTGCCCTTGGCTCCGTTGGCGATCACCAGCGTATTGTGATTGACCGCCGGGTCGAGCATCGCCTGCCCGGTGAAGGTCCACGGGTCGCAGGGGGCGTTGTTGGGCGCCTTGGCGCACCATTCCTGGCTGGCGTTCGACATTCCGATCGACAGCAGGACGATCTTCCCGCTGGCGCTGGGATTCCCGCTGGCATCCAGCGTACGGATGTTCCTGGCCCGGGCTCTCCCCACGCTGTCGTGCACCATCGGCATGGAGTTGGAGCCGCCGAGATAGAGCCCGCCGGTGAACTGGCCGAGGTAGGTCCCGCTCCCCAGGTCGATGAGCGGCAGCATCCCTTGAGGGGTGCCGAGGGACATTACCGAAGAAGCCACCGCGGTGAGGCCCGCGGCGCTGAAGCCGATGGTATAGGAACCGTTGGGCCCGGTGATGCTCAGGTCGGAGAACGGGGCCGAGCCGGTGGGATCGGTGTTGACCGTCGTAGTGCCGTTGAGGGTTGCCGTCGGTCCTGACACCAACGCGGCGGTCACTCCCACATTGGCCTGGCTCACGGCGTTGCCATACTGATCCAGCAACTGCACCACTGGCTGGCGGCTGAACGGCACCCCGCTGGCAATCCCAGCGGAGGGCTGCGTGGTCACCCCCAGCTGATTCGCCGGACCAGGCGTGCCGGTAGCGGTGAATACCACCGGGCTGCCCGCGTAGCCGGGAGCGCTGGCACTGAGGGTGTTCGGTCCCGCCGTGGTCCCGAGCGTCCAACTGCCGACGGTCGCGTTGCCGGCGGCATCGGTGAGCTGTGAGCCTCCGGCGACACTTCCGCCTCCCGAGATCGGGGTGAACGTCACGCTGACCCCGGCCACCGGGTGCCCCTGCGCGTCGCTCACCAGGACCGTCGGGCCGGGGACGACGGCGGTGCCCACGGTGTCACTGCCATTGTCTCCTCCCGCGACCACAATAGTTCCATTGGCCTGGGTGATCGTGTCCCCGCCACCACACATGCTGGTGAGGGCGGCGAGAGCCACTGGGAGAAGGAGTCGTCCTGGGGTTTTCAACCGTGCCTCGCTGAGTCTCTGAATGCCGGCTGGGCCAACCTGTTCAGAGTGTACCGGCCAGAGCCTCCTGAATCTGTGACGCCAGCCACTCCGCCTCCCGCTTGTCCCGGATGCCGATCCCAGCCGAGAACTTTTTCCCCTCACTGGTCACTACTTCCAGCCCATAGTACGGGGTCGACCCGGCCGTCATCGAGATGGCCGGCGAGATGCTCGAAACGCCCGCCGCCGGCGCTTCCCGGGGCCGGCCGATTCCCAGGAGCCCGGAAGTGACCTTGAGTCCGTCGTGGTCGGCGTGGATGAAGGTGGTCCCCAGCCACAGCGCGAGCACGACGTAGAGCAGCAGGAGATCGAAAGCGCCGAAAACAATCGGGAACAGGAGGGGAGCGCCGAGCAGGTACAATCCCGGGGTAATACCGCTCCAGATGAGAGTGAAGACGGTCAGTGATGCGGCAAGGCCAGGATTCCGGGCCGGTGGAAAGTAGATCTCGAGCCCCCGACGGGTGGAAGTGACCCGGATTCGGGAGGTAGTGGGTTGTCGGTATTTCTCGGCGGCGGCGGATTCGAGGGCCCGGGGCTCCTCCGGTGGTAGCGGCGTGTCGCTCTCCGCGGTGCGGAAAACCGGAACCTCGAAAACCGACTCATAGTCCACGCCTGGAACCGCTCCCGAGACCGTAAGCGTCCAGACGATCTTGTCACTGCTGCCCCGGCCGGCCGTTTCCTGCACATCGCCGGGAAGCGGGATGACGCAAGGGATCACAGTGTGGCCGCCCTCGCGGCGCCACGCCGTCTCCCCGATGGTGCGCTGATCCTGCCAGAGGATGCTCTCGCTGGTGGATCGGTTCTTCCCGCTGCCGGTCGTGACCCGATTCACACAGGTCAGGCTGACCTGGAACCCTTCGCTGGGCTCGAGCGCGAGGTGGGCCGTTACCGTCCCCGCGAACTCCCGCCCGATGACGCCAGGAAGGGTCTCCAGCACCAGCATCGAAGACCCATACTTCAAGTAGCGGAGCGTGGCGCGGACGGCCCAGACCATCAGACCGAGACCCACCAGCGGGAAGAGTAGCGCCACGATCGCCCGGCTCATGCCGTGCTGTCGGATGTCCTTCAGAACGAGGTATCCTGCCGGAAGTGCCACGAGATTCCAGGCCAGCGCGAAGAGCCCGCTCATGACCGCCTTCCCGCTGGTGGAATCGGTGATCCGTCCGGAGGCCCAGCTCTGATCCCACAGCCACGGTTCGTCCGGATGCGCCGCTTCCAGCGATTCCTGCTCTTTGGCTCGCCGCATACCCTTGCGGCCCGCGATCAGCGGCCCGATCCCCGCCCCCCCGAACATCACGGCGAACATTGCGAGGAACCCAGCCTGTGCCCACTGCCCTCGAATGGCCTGGACCACCGTGCCGATCCCTGCGCCAATGCCCACCGCGATGAACGGCAAGAGGAAAAGCATTCCGCATCCCGCCGCCAGGCGCGAGGTGCCGGGAGCGGACGCCGGGCGGGTGGGGACCGGCGGCGTCACGGTTTGGTGGCCCCGTCGGGATTGAGTTCGACCGGGGTATCCGATCGTCCACCCAACTCGGTCCAGGATCCATCGTAGAGCGCATTGGCCGTGTGACCCAGCAGATCCAACGCGAAGAGAAGGGTGCAGGCGGTCATCCCGGAGCCGCAGGTTGCCACCACGGGGCGGGAGAGATCAACTCCGGCCGCCTCGATGCGGGACTTGAGCCGCTCTTTCGGCAACAGCTTGCCGTCGCGATCGACCAACTCGGTGTAGGGCAGGTTGAGGCTTCCCGGAATGTGTCCGCCCCGAAGGCCTGGCCTTGGCTCCGGCTCAGTGCCAGCGAACCGCCCGGCCGATCGCGCGTCCACCACCTGCTCGGCACGACGGAGAAGGTTTTGGCGCATCGCCGAGAGGTCACGGATCCGGCCGGCGTTGAAACGAGCGCTGAACCGCCTCGGGGCTCGAATGATCAGACCCGGCTCGACTGGCCGGCCTTCACGGCGCCACTGGCCTAGTCCTCCGTCCAGGATGGCGACCCGCTCGTGCCCGAAGATCCGAAAGGTCCACCAGACCCGCGCGGCGCTCACGTTGGCGCCGGAGCCGTCATAGATCACAATGTCGTCTTCCGAATCGACCCCGAGCCGGCTCATCGCTGCGGAAAACGCTTCGGCCGACGGCAACATGTGCGGCAGCGGGGAATCGGGATCGCTAGTCGCGTCCACGTCGAAGAATATGGCCTGAGGAATGTGTCCGGCCAGGTATTCGGCCCGGGCGGACCGGCCGCTGGGGGGCAGGTACCAGGATCCGTCGATCACGCAGAGACCGGGCGATCCGAGCCGAGTCGCCAGCCATTCGGTGGGGACCAGCGCGGGGATGGAGCTTGCCTCGGTCATGCTCTATTCTACTGCGAGTCCTCGCCTCGCGATACAACCCTGGAGCCCCCGATTTCGTCCACAACCGCTTCCTGGTCTGACCGCGCCGCCCTTTGCGCTCTTCAACTTGGAGCGGTCGCGGTGGTCCTCGCGGCCCTCCCCTACCGGACCTTCGACATCGAGCGGCATGCGGTTCCCAAGGAGCTAGTCCTCCATCTCGTGGCGGCGATGGTAGCCATGTTGTGCCTCCGCCGCGTGACCACGCTGCACCTCTCCCGCATCGATCTCTGGCTGCTGGGGTACCTCGGCCTCAGCGTGGTCGCCGCATTACTAGCCACCAATTGGTGGCTTTCCGGCCGGGCGCTGGCGATCAGTCTCTCCGGGAGCGCCCTTTTCTGGTCAGCCCGTTCACTCGGAAGAGTCGGACTGGGACGCCCGCTCATCGTCGCCCTCGCGGGTGCGGTCATCCTCGGGGCCCTGACCGCGTTGCTGCAGGCCTACGGCCTCGGCAGCAGTCTCGCCAGCCTGAGCCGAGCCCCCGGCGGCACCTTCGGCAACCGCAACTTCATGGCGCATCTGGTCGGGCTGGGCCTGCCCACCGTGATCCTCTGCGCGCTGGAAGCGCGGCGTCGTTCCCATTTCGTAATCTGGACTGTGGGGATGGGAGTGGTGTGCGCGGCGCTGGTGCTCTCTCGCTCCCGCGCGGCGTGGCTGGGGTGCGCCGCCGGGTTGCTCTTTCTCGGGGTCAATGGCCTGCTGGCCGGGCTCGGGCGGGATCGGGAATTGCGGCGGCGCGGCTCCTGGCTCGCGCTTGCGCTAGGGCTCGGTGTCGGTCTCGCGCTGATACTGCCCAACGCTCTCGATTGGCGTTCCGACTCACCATACCTCGATTCGCTCCGCGATGTGGCCAACTATAAGGAAGGAAGCGGGCGAGGGCGATTGATCCAGTATCGGAACACCATGCTGCTCATGGGCGCGCATCCGCTTTTCGGGACCGGTCCGGGCAACTGGCCCGTTGAGTATCCTCGGTTTGTCCCGAAGACCGATCCTTCCCTGGATCGCGACGACGGAATGACGGCCAACCCCTGGCCCAGCAGCGACTGGATGGCCTTCGCGTCGGAACGGGGCCTCCCCGCGTTCCTTCTCCTCCTTGGTGTCATCGGCGGACTCTTCTTCAGCAAGTGGCGCTGGTGGAGAGCGGATCCGGATCGGGGACGGGACCTCGCCGCGCTCACCGCCCTTGCGGTACTGCTTATCGCAACTGTGGAGGGCGTCTTCGACGCCGTCCTCCTCCTTCCGGCACCGACGCTTGTCGTCTGGACCATCCTGGGAGCGCTCGCGCCCCTCAGCCCATCGCGACGCGCGCTCACCCTGACGCGGGGCCAGCGGACCGGGCTCCTGGCCGCGGTGGGGCTCCTCGGCGCCAGCTTCACGCTCCGGAGCACGCTCCAGATCCGAGCGATGTCCGCCTACAGCAACGACTGGAGTCAAAGCGCCCTGGAGCGGGCGGCCCGGCTCGACCCGGGGAGCTACCGAATCCAAATTATGCTGGCCGAGTCATACGTCCGGCGGGGGGGATGCCAGAAGGTACGGGCGCAGGCGGAAGCGGCGCGACGGCTCTTTCCGAATGCACCGGAGCCGCGGAGACTGCTGGAAGCGTGCGGAAAGTAATTGTGGGGTTGTGGGGTTATGGGATTGTGGGGTTGAACGCTGACGGTTACGCGATCTCAGTCTCCCAAGCCCGTAGTCCCACAATCCCACAATCCCACAATCCATCAATCCTCCCGCCTCTCCCCCAGCGCCTCAGCCGCCCGCTTCCGCACCTCGGCGTCTGGATCCTTCATTGCGGCGACGAGGAAGCCGGTGGCTGCGGAACTCTCCATCTCGCTCAGGGCCTGCACCACCTCCCGCCGCACTTCGATGTCCTCGTCCTTCATCGCGGCGCCTAGCGCTCCTGCCGTGGCCGGGTCGCTGACGTGGGCGAGAGCCTCGGCGGCCGCTTTGCGCACCTCACGATTCGAGTCCTTGAGAGCGGCAACCAACGCCGCTGGTGCGCGATGGAGATCCTCCAGGTTGCCCAGGGCCTCGATAGCGGCGGTCCTCACTTCGTGGTCAGGGTCCGACACCGCCGCTGCGAGCGGTTCCGCCGCGCTGGCATCCTCGATCTGTCCCAGGGCATTCGCTGCGGCCGCCCGAACTTCGGCGCTCCGGTCACGCAGCGCGCGAATAAGCCCGGGAACCGCCTTCGCGTCATCGATGTGGCCCAGCGCCTCGGCGGCACTCAGCCGCGTCGCCTCATCACTATCCAGGAGGAGCCGGGCGAGGGGCTCCGTCGCCCGCGCGTCCTCCATCTTCCCGAGCGCCTCGACCGCCTCGCGGCGGACACCCAGTTCGGCGTCATTCAATGCCCCTATCAGTGCCGGTGTCGCGGCCTTGTCCTCGATGTCGCCCAGAGCGGAGGCCGCGATGGCCCGAACCTCCGGACTCCGGTCCTTGAGCCGAGAGACCAGGCTCGACACCGCTTTCGGGTCTTCGATTGCGCCGAGGGCCCAGGCAGCCGCCTTCCTGAGACCGACATCACCGGCCTCGAGTGCCGCCACCAGCACGGGCAATGAGCCCTTGTCTTGGAGCTCTCCCAACGCCCAGGCTGACATCCGGGCCAAAGTGGGATCGGAGTCTTTAAGAGCTCGCTCCAGCTCGGTCCGCGAGGCGGTGTCCTCCGTCATCCCCAA